>JAFGDX010000471.1 GCA_016931875.1 Prolixibacteraceae bacterium | reverse complement strand
GCTTTTAATTTATATTTCCCGCGCGAAATCTGGTCGAGGTATTCGTCTTCTGTTAATTCCTGCAATACCACGTGCACAAGCTTTCGTGTTTCGGCGTCTTTCACTCCCAGCCAGTCCGACATTTGCTTGTAATTTACAGTTTTTGCCGGCGACTCGTAGAGTATGGAAAGGATGGCGTTTTTAAGTTTCTTTTTATTAAATGTGCCTGTTTTTTTACTTTTAAAATATTGTTTTTTCTTCTTCTTAACCATTTTATTTTTGTGAATTAATAATTGAACAAGTTAGTTTTTTTCTTTTAAACCGAGTATTTCAGCACAAATTATATTTTCCATTCGTGCATTTTCTGAAAATCATTTTCAATGGTGTTCCAGGCGGGGTCAGGCTCCGTTTTTTTGCTCCGTTCTTCGTAGGCCATTTCAATTACTTCATCAATTCCTTTTCCGTAACGGTGAAACAAAACCTGGAATTCAGGAAAATTAATTCCGCACTGTTTGGCTAAATCAAACTTTTCGCGGCACAGCTCAAACATATCATCAAAACTTTGCCCCCCAAATGTACACGGTAAAGGCTTTTTCAACAAAGGTGGCAGCAAAAACACAAGTTGCTCAGGGAAATGCAGGTATTGTTTTTTTTCCATTTCCATTTTTTCAGAATGAACATTAAAATAATGCGCAATAACGGCTTTTATTTTTTTTTCTGAACAGGATTCTGCAGCGGCTGACAGGGGATAGATTTCCAGAAGGCCCTTTTTTCCCAAACATCTGAAATTTCCGTACGAATGCCTGACAACCATTACAAACCCGTCGGGAATTTCAATGGAAACACGGTAACCCGTTTTTAGCATATTTTCACCGCTCCGGATCTCTTTTGCCTGAATTTTATCTCCTGAATCTTTAAAATCCACACTTCCATTTTTTACATCCACCCGCTGATTTACAAAAACACGGGCCCCGTTTTTAGTAAAATATTTCAGCATTTCAATATAAAACCTCGAAATATTAAATGTATATTCCTGAAAATAAACCCCTTCACTTGCGATGTTATTCAGCCCCGAAAAAATACTCCGTAACCCTTTGGCAATGATTTGTGATTTTTTCTGATAAGTGTTTTTATACCAGTAATCGGCCACTACCGAACGCCATTTATCGAGCTGCGAATAAGAAGCATAAAACACTTTTTCAGAGCGGGCGAGATGGGGAGCCAGTTCAACAAACTGCTGCCATTTTTTGAGTTTCTCTCCTTTTTTTCTGAGATGAAAAAAGGAAAAGGGGTAAAATTGTGTGGTATAAAAAATATCCTCGCGGGGCACGTCATTTTCCAGCACAATGGCTATTTGCAAACCGCTGTTTATTTGGCGGGCAATGGAGATAAAATCGCCAAAACCGGGATTTATGAACACAAAATCTGATATACGGGATGCTTGTTTCATACTTTTTTTCTGAAATGCGAATTAAGGAAAATTTCAGGTGTTCTACATTAATTTAACAACACATAACTTTCTTTGTTTGCAGGAATTTGTATGTTTGTAAACCATTTTTTAGGATGATGAATATTTCGGGTAAAATACCATTTTTGTTTGTTGCTGCGCTGGCATGGGTTGTTATTATTTCGTCATGTGCCAACCAGGGAATGCCAACCGGTGGCCCGCGCGACAGCCTGCCCCCCGTTTTGTTAAACACACAGCCCCAATACAAAGCATTAAATTACAAAAACGACGAGGTTCGGTTTACCTTTAACGAATATATTATTACCGATAAAATTCTGGAAATGCTGGTGGTTTCGCCACCGCTGGAAAAAAGGCCTTCCATACTGACCAAATCAAAAACATTAATTATAAAATTTAATGAAGACCTTTTGGACAGCACAACGTATTCGCTCGATTTTAAAAATTCAATTGCCGACAACAATGAACGGAATGAGTTGGAAAACATGCGGTTTTCATTCAGTACAGGCGATGTTTACGACTCGCTGCGTGTGGCAGGCCGCGTTGCCACCGGTTTTAATATGGAACCTGCTGAAAATGCCCTGGTACTGCTGCACAACAATTTACACGACTCGGCAGTATACACTGAACGGCCTGATTTTATTGCAAAAACAGATGAGACCGGAATTTTTATGATTGATAATATTCCTCCGGGCAAATACCATTTGTTTGCAATAAATGACGCCAATTCTGATTTAAAATACAACGAAGGCGCGGAAGAAATTGCATTTTACGATTCCATTGTTGTTCCGTCGGCTGTATTTGAAGAAGAAACCGACACCGTGATCCGCGGAGTCGATTCGCTTCTCATTACGGGCCATACCCACTTTTTGCCCGAGCCGGTTTACCTGCGGCAATTTACGGAAGATATATATGAACAGTACCTCGATTCATACTCCAGGGGAACACGTTATATGTGTACTTTTGTATTTAATGAACCGGTGGATGACACCTTCAGTATCCGGTTAATCAATACCAATGCCAACGACTGGTATTTGCTCGAACCCAATCAGGAAGTCGATTCAATTAACATGTGGATAACAGACACAGTTATTGCAAACATTGATTCGCTTGTAATGGAAGTGTCTTATTTTCAGCTTGATTCCGCACAGCAATTGTACGTTCACCATGATACCCTTCCAATGACCTTCACCGAAAAAAAAGCAGAAGAATCCCGAAGCAGGCGACGGGGAAGGGCTGCGGAGGAAGAGGAAAAAGGCCCCGCTCCTGTGCCGCAATTTATATGGGCAACCACGGTGGGTTCAGTAGTAGATTTAAATCAGGAACTCAAATTTACCTCCCCCGAACCGCTAAAAAATATAAACACTGAAAAATTCAGGCTATATCATACCGACGATACTTTAAAAACGCCTCTTGAATACACATTTTCGAAGGACACGCTGGCCTGGCGCACCTATAATATTTTGTACCCCTGGGAACCCGAAACCAACTATACTTTTGAAATTGATTCGGCAGCAGCCGAAAATATTTACGGAATTACAAACCGCGAATTGCAGGAAAAATTTACTACCCGCGAGGAAGATTTTTATGGAAGAATTCTGGTGAATTGCACCCAGGTGAGTGTTCCGACTATTGTTCAGCTATTGGACAATAAAGAGGAAGTGATTTTGCAGAAAAAGATTGACACGGATCAAACTGTTGTTTTCGACTATCTGGCACCCGCAAAATACATTCTTAAAGTTATATTCGACAGGAACAACAACAACCGGTGGGACCCCGGCAGTTACCAGGATAAATACCAGCCCGAAAAGGTATTTTACTGGAACAACATTATAAAAGTACGTTCCAACTGGGACAACACGATTCCGTGGGATTTAACACCCGACCCAACCTATGTGAAAAAAATTATCGACGAGGAACTGGAGGAACAAAAACGAAAAGCAGCAGAAGAAAAGGCCAAACGCGAAGAAGAAAACGAAAACCGGCAACAAAACAATCTTTTGCAGGATGCAGGAAGTGGAGGAATCATGCGCCGTTAGTTCGTAATCTTCGCCGTTTTTTATACTTTTAAATTTAAATCATACCTACTATGGCAAGCGTAAAAAATCTGAAAAAAGACATCGACTTAATCATGTCGCTGGTAATTAACGACTGTTTTTTTGTTCTGAATGAAAATTCAAAAGTGAGTGAAGAAAACATTCTCGATATTGTACGCGAAGTGATTGTGAAACACAGGGAATTACGGGTGAGAACAAATCATCCGGACGGGAAAGACAACTCAAAGCTGATAAAACAGCATTACAAAAAAATAGCGGAAGACCTTCTTAATGCGGCCGATGAAGCACTGGAAAAGCTTTCGGCAGAAGTAAAAAAAGTGGCTTAAATTCAGTTCCTGCTGTTTTCGGTTTTTATCAGCCGGAAGGTTTTTTGGGCAACCATTCTCCCTTCCAGAAAGGTGGTTATTTCCCAATCTCCAAGTTTGTCGTTCAGTGGTTCCCAAATACAATCGCCCAGGTAAAATTCAAAATCGTTGGTCCGGATAAACTGTTGGCCGGTAAAGGGCGGACTGATTTCTCCGTTCGCATCGGTAAACGGAGGATGGTTTATTTCAAAAGTAAGAACTTTTCCCTTGCCGTTTTTAATGTGCAAAACATATCCAAATTCGGTTCCAACAGCAGCTTCAATCTCCGTGGTAAATTTTACTATTTTCGGAATTGCCCTGCTTTCCCTGTCCCATTTTGTATATTCTCCGTAGCTAACAGTTTTTACAATTGTTATACGTTTAGCCATTGTTAAAAAACATATTTAAATGTAACATTCGCAACAATATAATTTAGAAACATTCTTAACTTTGCAGCCATAAAATTACAAGGTGGTTTACATTCGAAAAAATATAAAATTTATTTTTTTACTGGTTATCCCTAT
>JAFGDX010000007.1 GCA_016931875.1 Prolixibacteraceae bacterium | reverse complement strand
ACAGAATCCGGTTTTGATTGAACTCAAACACCACAAATAAGGTGGGTGTTGTTTACCTGGATTTCGTGCTACGAAGGGTTGCAAAATAAATAAGGTTGCAACGGATTGTAAACTGATGCCGGGTTGGTTAAAAAAACCGGTTGGAAGAAAAACAATTGTCAAATTCTTTTAATCAATGAAATGGCAAGCTGCCGGATTCTTTCAAAACGGATTAATCTTCTTCAATCACAATAAAAACATCCTCATCGGGTTTGGACATGAGGTATTGCTCGCGGGCAAATTTTTCGAGTTCCTCTTTCCCGGCGCTTAAATCCTCCAGTTTTTGTTTATCCGAGGCAATCCGTTCAATGTAATACTCTTTTTGCTGGGTAAGTTCCTTTAGCTGCCGTTTGTTTTTTTGGTGCGAAACAATGCTGTTTTCATCAAAAAAAAGAATCCAGACCAGGAAAAGCACAGAAGCAATCACATATTTATTGCTGATTGCTTTTACGATGCGGTATTTTAGTCCACTTTTTTCCATCCATTTGAAATATGGTGTAAAAGTAACCTATTCAGCAGGTAAAAAAAAGGGAGATGAAAAAAATCATCCCCCTTTTTATAAACAATTTATGGTTTAATTTAATCCTGGTCAGGTTGAAAATTAGGATAAGTATATTGTTGCGGAATCACAAACGTTTCTTTAATGGTACGGATGGAGGTCCAGCGCAGCAGGTTAAAAATGGAGCCTGCCTTATCGTCGGTACCCGAACCGCGCGCGCCACCAAAAGGTTGTTGCCCGACCACAGCCCCCGTTGGTTTATCGTTGATATAAAAGTTACCGGCAGCATGTTCCAGTCGTTTGGTAATTTTCTCGATGTTGTAACGGTTTTGCGAGAATACGGCGCCGGTTAATGCATAAATGGATGTTTTGTCGAGAATACCGAGCGTTTCGTCCATTTTTTCATCATCGTAAACATAAACGGTGAGTACCGGGCCAAACAGCTCTTCCTGCATGGTAATGTAATCGGGTTTTTTGGCCAGAATAACCGTTGGCTCAATATAGTAGCCGACCGATTTGTCGCAGTTGCCGCCAAAAATCACTTCGGCATCCTTATCTTCGCGGGCGCCATCAATAAATCCTTTCAGTTTGTCAAACGAAGCCTCATCAATCACTGCATTTACAAAATTGGTAAAGTCTTCGGGAGGCCCCATTTTTACGGTAGCCAGTTCATTTCCCAAGCGTTCTTTTACATCGGGCCAGATGCTTTCCGGGATGTAGACCCGTGAAGCAGCCGAGCATTTTTGCCCCTGGTATTCAAACGCGCCCCGTAACATGGCAATGGCCAGTCCCTGTTTGTCGGCGGTGTTGTCGGCAAAAATAAAATCTTTTCCACCGGTTTCGCCCACAATGCGCGGGTAGCTTTTGTATTTGTAGATATTATCGCCAATTTTTTTCCATATGCTTTGGAACACCGCTGTTGACCCTGTAAAATGAATACCGGCAAAATCGGGGTGGGTTAATACCACGTCGGCCGCCACCGGCCCGGAGGCAAACACCAGGTTAATTACACCATCAGGCAATCCTGCTTCCCTGAACACTTCCATGATAACCCCGGCAGAATAGACGGCGGTTTTCGAAGGTTTCCAAACCACTACATTTCCCATTAAGGCCGGAGCAGCGGGCAGGTTTCCTGCAATAGAAGTAAAGTTAAACGGAGTAAGTGCATAAATAAAACCTTCCAGCGGGCGGAATTCATTGTAATTCCACATTCCCCTGGCCGATTCGGGCTGGAGTTTGTAAATGTCGGACATCACCTGCACCCCGAAACGAAAAAAATCGGCCAGCTCGCAGGCAGCATCAATTTCGGCCTGAAAGGCATTTTTTGATTGCCCCAACATAGTAGCCGCATTAATTTTGGCCCGGTACGGACCCGCCAGCAAATCGGCAGCTTTTAAAAAGATGGACGCCCTGTGTTGCCATGATAAAGCGGCCCATTTGTCTTTGGCTTCCATCGCCGCATCAATGGCCATTTCAACATGGCTGGCCACGCCCTGGTTGTAATACCCCAGTGTGTGTTCAATTTCGTGTGGCGGATACATTCTTTCCTTCCGGTCGGTATAAACTTCGTTGCCGCCAATCACCATTGGCAGATCGACTTCGGTTGAACGCAATTCGGCAATTTTTGCCTGCAGTTCTTTTCTCTCGGGCGTACCCGGAGCATACGTCAACACCGGTTCGTTTTTAGCGACTGGTACATTAAAAAATCCTTTTGACATACTAATTATTTTAAAATTGTTACTCTCCTGTTTTTTTACAAAACTAAGGAATCGATGGGTTGCAAATTATAACAAATATCAGGAAGCCAATTTTTCGTTCACATCCAAAATCCTCATTTTAAATCACATAATCGGGCGCCCCTCAAAAACCAAACTTTTGTCATATTTTGCAGGTCGGATTTCCAAGCCATTTTTTTGTTTTGAAAACTTATCACGAATCTCTTTGAAATTGTACCTTTATACTTATTTTTATGCGATTGAGAAAACGCTTGTACCATATTATTTCGGAGAAATTCTGGAGTCATCTTTCCGCAGAAGAAAGGCAGGGGCTTTTCAGGCTCTTTATTATCATCCTTTTAGCACAACTGGCAACCCTTATCAATTTTGTGTACCAGCTGTTTGGGTCGTCCGAAATCAGTTGTTTTGTGTGCAATGCAGGTTTGGTAGCCATTGTTGCGCTCGCTTTGGTTTGCAGCCTGCGCGGAAAAATCAGTTGTACCCTTTACACCGTTTTTGCTGCGCCGCTTTTTATTTATGCCTATTATATTTCCGATTTCAGTGAACATCCGCCGCTTGTTGAAACCGTATATTTCAGTCTGTGGTGGTTATCTGCAGGGCTTCTTGTACTCATTTATTTTGCCGAATCAGAATCGCTGATTACCACCTACGCCATCCTGTCGCTTTTCACCCTCGGGTTTCAGCTTTCAAAAGCCAACCGTTTGTTCGATTCCTTCTCGTTTTACGAGCCATTTGTAACCCACCCGCTCCTGGTATTTGCCGCCCTTTTTGCGATAACCATCAGTTTGCGGCTGAAAATAAAAAAGCTGGTAAAGGATTTCAGCGAGAAACTAAAAACCCTGAACCAGGGAATAACAAAGGTTTTTCAGGACTCCGGCTTTTCCATCGTTCAAATCAGGGCCGAGCGCGACGAAGACGACAACATCGTCAACTTGTGGATCGATAAGGTAAACAATGCCTTTGAATCGGCGTTTAAGCTGAACCTGCATGAAGTTCAGGACCAGAAAGCCGACTATATTTTTAACCTCGTTTTCAGAAACCATTTTGACATCAACAAAACCCTTCTTATTCAGAAAAAGAAAACCAAAGAGTTTTACGCCAAAAACCTGGAACGGTATTTTAAAGTGTATATTTTAAAACCCGAATACAACCGGTTTTATCTTGTTTTTGAAGACATTACACAGATAAAACTCAAAATAGCCGAACTGGAAGAGAGCAAAAGACGGTATAAGGTATTGCTGGAAGCCATCCCCGATATATTCTTTGTTATCGACAAGGAAGGCACCTACGAGGATTTTGTTATCAAAGAGAGCGATTTGTTTAAGATTGAAGATGCCAACATTATCGGGAATACGATTTATGATGTTGGTTTCCCGGATAATATGGCCGATAAGATTTATGCCTGTATTCAAACGTGTTTAAAAACCAACTCGATTGAAACCATTGAATATTCGCTAAACACCCACAACGGTACGTTTATGTTTGAAATGCGGCTGGCAAAACTCACCTCTCATTCGGTAATTTCCATTGCCCGCGATATTACCCGCCGGAAAACCACCGAATTTAAACTCGAACGGGCGCTGAACAAAGCCGAAGAGTCTGACCGGTTAAAATCAGCTTTCCTGGCCAACCTGTCGCACGAAATTCGCACCCCGCTGAATATTATTACCAACTTTACCCGGATACTGGCCGAACCGGGTATTGAACACCTGGAAAGAATGGAACTTTCGGACGCCATTTCGCAAAACGGCCAGCAGCTGCTGAACATGATCGACAATACCATCCATCTCTCGCGTATTGAAACAGAAGCCATTGAAGTTCATCTGAACTTTTGCAAGGTGAACACCCTTCTTCGTGATATTTACAATAAATACCGCCCGATAATACCTGACACACGCGATGTACGAATTTCCATGAACCTCGATGTTCCGAACCCTGTTTTTGGGTTTGAAACCGATGAAAAACTGCTTCGCGAGGTGCTGAATATTCTGGTTGACAATGCCATTAAATATACCACCAAAGGTGAAATTTTGCTGGGCTATGAAATGCTTCTCAATGAAGCGGTACAGTTTTATGTTACCGACAGCGGAATCGGAATTCCGGAGGATGAAACGGAGAATATTTTCAGCCGCTTTTACAGGGTGAAAAACAGTATTAACGACACAACCTCCGGGTCAGGACTGGGGCTCCCGATTGCCCAGCACTATGTAAGTTTGCTTGGCAGCGAGCTCGAATTAAAATCGGTTCCCGGACAAGGAACAAAATTCTGGTTCAGCCTTCCGTTCAAAGAAGGAAAAGGATTTTTGAAAATTGTGAGCTAAATGGCTGATTCCGTTTCATGTAGCACCAAAGCAAATCACCTTCCCTGAAAGCAGCGCACCCTCTTCCCGTTTTCTGCCGTGAAGTTGTTCATTTTGTGCCGTGCGGATTTTTTTTTCACAGCACAAAAAAAAATTTTCACAGCACAAAATCAGTAAACCCTTTTTCAACATTTACTGCTTTGAAAAATGTGTATAAAGCCACACAAAATTATACGGCTTCAAATAGTACTAAAAGATAGAATCCTTTATTAATTCCGGTTGGTTCTTGAATTTAACTGCCTGAAACCCACCAGGCGGTCGTAACGGCTGCCCAAATCGCGGTAGTACACAAAAATCTGGTAATCGTTTTCAGTGGTCCAGAAACTGCCTTCAAAGTTTTTATGATCGGCAACGGCTGCCCCCTGCGGAACATACACATACATAAAATTGTAATATCCCTGTTTTAACAACATGGTTAGTTCATACTGGCTGGTTTCAAAATTCCAGGTCATTTCGTTGCTTTTATTGGCATTCCAGTTGGTCAGGGCTCCAAAAACATT
>JAFGDX010000470.1 GCA_016931875.1 Prolixibacteraceae bacterium | reverse complement strand
GGAAATGCCTATGTTCCGGGCGATGTAATTACCATGTTCGACGGAACCACGGTTGAGATAAAAAACACCGATGCGGAAGGACGCCTCATTCTGGCCGATGCATTGGCTTATGCAAAAAAATATTCACCCCAACTGGTAATTGATGTGGCCACATTAACCGGCGCTGCCGAAATTGTTGCGGGCCCGTACGGAATGGTTGGCATGGGAAATACACAAAAACATCTTCAAAAAATAAAAGAAAGCGGAGAGCAAACCTACGAACGGGTGGTTGAAGTTCCGTTGTGGGAAGAATATAAAAAACCGCTGAAATCGGCCATTGCCGACTTAAATAATTTGGGGGCGCGCGAGGCTCAGGCAACCATTGCCGGAAAATTTCTGGAACATTTTACCTCGTATAACTGGATTCACCTCGACACAGCCGGTGTTTCGTTTCTTTTTGAAAAAGATGCCTACCGCCCCGAGGGAGGTACAGGATTGGGTGTTCGCTTGCTTTTTAACTTTTTGAAAAAATTCAATTAAAAACGTAACTTTGCCCCTCTTTTTGAAAAGGAGAGAAACCATTCATTATGAAAAAGATAAAAAAATGACACAACAGGATATAATCAGAGTTGGAATTTCACACGGCGACATTAACGGAATTGGATATGAAGTAATTATGAAAACATTACTCGATCCGAGGATTCTGGAAATGTGTACGCCGGTTGTTTACGGCTCGCCCAAGGTGGCCGCCTACCATCGCAAGGCATTAAATATCGAGAACCTGAGTTTTAACCATATCCGCAGCACAAAGGAAGCCACACCACGACGGGCACACATCATTAATTGCATTGATGATAACGTGAGGGTGGAACTGGGTAAATCCACACCCATTGCCGGCGAATCTTCATTTATGGCTTTGGATCGTGCTGCTTCTGATTTGCAGAGCGGGTTTATCGATGTGTTGGTAACCGCCCCCATTAACAAGGACAATATTCAAAGTGAACAGTTTAATTTCCCGGGGCACACCGAGTTTCTCGCGCAGAAATTCAATTCGAAAGATTACATTATGCTGATGGTTAGCGAAACCATGAAAGTGGGTGTTGTAACCACACACATGCCGCTTTCAAAAGTTTCCGAAAGCCTTTCCAAAGAGCTTATTCTGAATAAAATACGAATTATTTCCCGTTCGTTGCAACAGGATTTTGCCATTACCAAACCCCGGATTGCCGTATTCGGATTAAATCCGCATGCCGGCGATAACGGATTGTTAGGTTCGGAAGAAAAGGAAATTATTCTGCCCGCCATCATTCAGGCAAAAAAAGAAGGAATTATTGCACTCGGGCCTTATCCCGCCGATGGATTTTTTGGAAGTGAAGACTACCGGAAATTTGATGCCATTCTGGCCATGTACCACGACCAGGGATTGATACCGTTCAAACTGGCATCGTTCGACAGGGGTGTGAATTATACGGCCGGCCTGCCTTTTGTCCGTACTTCGCCCGCCCACGGAACAGCCTATTCCATTGCCGGCGAAGACAAAGCTTCCCCCGAATCATTCCGGCAGGCATTGTACCTGGCCATCGATATCTACAAAAACCGTAAAATCTATGATGAGATTTCACAGAATCCACTTAAAAAATATGAAATCAATCCAAACCAGATAGACGAAAGTGTGGATATCGAGGCAGAGGATGAGGAAACACTCTAAAACGGCTTTTCAATGTACGAATTTATCAAGGGAACAGTTGCTGATTTAACACCGGCCAGCATTGTTGTTGAGGCCGGCGGAGTAGGGTATTTTATAAATATTTCGCTAAACACCTACAGCAAATTAAACGGAAAAAAGGAGGTTAGCATTTTGCTTCACCTTGCAGTGCGGGATGACGCCCATATTTTGTATGGTTTTGCCGATAAAAATGAACGCGATTTGTTCCGCAATCTTATTTCGGTAAGCGGAGTAGGAGCCAGCACTGCCATTATGATGCTCTCCTCGTTAAACAGCCAGGAAGTTATTGCGGCCATAACCACCGAAAATGTAGCGGTTTTAAAAGCAGTGAAAGGGATTGGAGCAAAAACAGCCCAGCGCATTATAATCGATTTAAAAGACAAGCTTGGAAAAACGTCGGAAACAAGCCAAATTTTATTAATGCCAGACAATACTATACAAAATGAAGCGTTATCTGCATTAGTCATGCTTGGCTTTACCAAAAAAGAGGCGGAAAAAGCAGTTTCGAAAATTCTGCAAGAGCAGCAGGGACCAACAGTTGAGAGCGTGATTAAACAGGCGTTAAAAAGGTTATAAACAGGAATGGAATTGATCCGAAGATTTAGAAATATATTCTTCTGCATATTCATATTCTCTCTAACTATCTCTAACAAGAGTACCGGGGGGAATTTATTTGCTTTTGAAACCAACTTTCAGTTACAGGACACGGTTGTGGTTGATACAACCGGTCAGTTGCCTTTTCCGTTTCAGGATCAACCTGCATTCGGGCATTCCCGGCAGGATTCCTCAAAATTATTCTTAAACAAACCCGGGAACATCCGGTACGAAGTGGAGTATGACCCGATTACCGGGAAATATGTTTTTTATGAAAAAATCGGCGATTTAAACTACCGTCTCCCGCAAACCATGTCGCTGGATGATTATATTGATTATGATTTTGAAAAATCAATACGCGATTACTGGAAACAGCGCACCAGGGTTCAGGACCTGGAGAATCAGGGAGGGCTGATTCCAAAACTGACCATTGGCGGGGAAGCCTTTAACCGCATTTTTGGCGGAAATACAGTTAATATCCAACCGCAGGGATATGTGGAAGTTAGTTTCGGGTACCAGATGAACACCACCGAAAATCCGGCCATTCCCGAACGTTTAAGAAAAGTGCCAACATTTGATTTTGATGAAAAAATTCAAATGAATGTTACCGGGCAGATTGGTACAAAAATGAACATGCGGGTAAATTACAACACCGAGGCTACGTTTGATTACGAAAACAAAATGAACCTTGAATATACCGGCGACGAAGACGAAATTTTAAAACGAATTGAAGCCGGGAATGTGTCATTGCCACTCAATGGAACACTGATTACCGGAGCCTCCAACCTGTTTGGGGTAAAAGCCGATATGCAGTTTGGAAGACTTTCGTTAACCACCCTTTTTTCGCAAAGCAAAGGCGAAACACAAACGGTTGAAACCGAAGGTGGCGCCCAGATTTCGACCTTTGAAATTTCGGCATCTGAATACGATGCCAACCGTCACTTTTTCCTGGCGCAGTATTTTCGCGATCATTATGATGAGTGGTTAAGAAATACCGCTGTTCCGCGCTCGCCCATTTACATCAACAAAATTGAGGTTTGGGTAACCAATAAATCAAGCAACTTCGAAGAATCGAGAAATATCCTTGCCTTCCAGGACCTGGGCGAACACCAGGCCAATATTTTCAATACCATTCCGGCATTCCAGGAAACAGGGGGGCAACCCTATCCTGAAAATATTTTTCCGCACAACAACGCCAACGGCCTGTATTACGAAATGGCAAATACGTACAACGGAATCAGGCAGGCCGCAAATATTACCGCGGTAATGTCGCAGTTTAGCCCCGGTTTTGTAGGCGGGCAGGATTTTGAAAAAATTGAACAGGCAAGAAAGCTGAGTGAAAGCGAATATACCATAAATTACAACCTCGGTTATATTTCATTGAATTCGGCATTAAATGCCGATGAGGTGCTGGCCGTGGCTTTTAGTTATACTTCCGGCGGGCAAACCTTTCAGGTGGGCGAGTTTTCAACCGACGGTGTCAACGCGCCGCAAACCCTGGTGCTGAAACTTCTGAAAGGTACCAACCTCACCCCAAAATTACCCACCTGGAAGTTGATGATGAAAAATATTTACAACTTAAATGCATATGAACTCAGCAGTGAAGAT
>JAFGDX010000469.1 GCA_016931875.1 Prolixibacteraceae bacterium | reverse complement strand
TTGCAACTAACAGAGAATGAAAACGTTCTTACACCTGCAAATTGGGATCCGGGTGAAGATGTTCTTGTTCCTCATAAACCATATACGGTTGATGAATTAAAAGAAAATCCGGAACTTGAAAATCAATTTTACAATAAGGGTGAATACATGTGGTTCAAAAAGATGAAAAAATAATACAACTTCAAATTCTGAATAACACAGGGGTGAATGCTGAAGGCAACAAGTTGAAAAAAATAAAAGGGTGCCTGTAAAAAACAAGCACCCTTTTGAACTATTTAATAATGGTAGATTAAGCAGGCATATCAGGCAAACTCCATGGTTTGCGGTAAGTATGCTTAATTAATTCAGCAGCAAATTCTTTTGCAGAAACCGGGTCAGTCCATGTTTTCTTAAATGTTGGGTGACCATCGTGAATTTCAAAACCGTCTTTAATAACAGTTCTGATGGTTTCATCGTCAGTTAAATTGGTAAACTGCATGTTGGTTCCGTCCCAGTCGAGGACTTTGTTTAACGATTGTAAACGAACTGCCAGTACACCCATAACAACCATTTCGTTGAATGGTCCGGCTTCGCTAAAGTCGGATGCAGTTTTTACACGGTTTTCCGGGCTTTCTTTGCAAGCACGAACCCAATCCATTTCGTGGCTGGTTTCAACCCTGCGACGGAATTTCGGAGCATCCGGAACGCGGCCTGACAATAACCATGGGTTTACACCATAACATCCGCAAACCAGTTTGTCTTTTGTTCCGTGGAAAATTACACCACCGCCGCTGTCGTTCGGATTTTTGCCATCCGGCCATCCTTCAGGAAGCATGGGTTTGATACCACCGTCATACCAGTAAACATCTACCTGCGGCAACTCGGCATTTCTTTTTAATTTCCATGGTTTGTCCGGATTTGGTTTACGAGCCGGGTAGGTAAGTTTTACCGACTGTGCTGTTGGAGCACAATCCTGTAATAATAAGGTTGAATTTCCCTGTGCATGAATCGGGTAACCCAGGTCAAGCCCAACAAATACAGGATGAAGAATATGGCATGCCATATCGCCCAGGGCGCCTGTTCCGTAATCCCACCAGCCACGCCAGTTCCATGGGTGGTACACCTGGTTAAAAGGTTTCATTTGTGCCGGACCTGTGAATAAATCCCAGTCTAAAGTGTCGGGCACCCAGTCGCCTCTTTCCGGGGTATTTAAACCCTGCGGCCAAATGGGGCGGTCGGTAAATGCTTCTACTTTGGTTACTTCACCAATTTCACCATTCGCCAGCCATTCTGAAGTAAGGTTAACCCCTTCGCCTGAAGAACCCTGGTTCCCCATTTGAGTGGCCACTTTGTATTTGTCGGCCAGTTTGGTTAGCAACCTCGATTCGTAAACGGTGTGCGTCAATGGTTTTTGAACATACACATGTTTTCCCATGGTAATGGCATGGGCAGCAATAATGGCATGGGTGTGGTCGGCAGTTGCAACAACAACAGCATCAATGCTGTTTCCCATTTCATCATACATTTTCCGCCAGTCTTTGTACCTTTTGGCACCTGAATAGTTTTCAAATACCGGAGCAGCGTATTTCCAGTCTACATCACAAAGGGCAACAATGTTTTCTTCCTTAAGGTTTCTTAAGTTAGAATTACCCATACCTCCAATACCAACAGCTGCAATATTCAGCTTGTCACTCGGAGCTTTGTGACCCAACCCGGCTACAGCGTGTCGTGGCACAATTGTAATACCAGCAGCAACCGCTGCGGTAGTTCCAAGAAAGGCTCTTCTTGAAACCGCTTTTTTATTAGAATTTTCCATAATAATTTGATGTTTTTAATTGGATAGGCATCTACCTGTTATCAATGTTATTTTTCAAAAATCAGCTAAATATAGTGATATTAACAGTTAGTTACAAGATTCGCTTCTTGTTATTTCACCAAGGCGAAATTCTTTTTTTATTTTCTCATCAGGCACTTAACATAAATGCAATCTGAAATTTGTTCAAATTCAATGTTTTACTTTTTCAAAAATAGCTTTTTTCTATTTCTGTTAAAGAAAATCAATTTGACCGGATGCAGGGCATAATCTATTTTTGCGTCCATAATTTTTAGTAAGTCTTAATAGTAATAATAACCTGAAAAATTTTGAATATGCTAACAGTAGGAGACAAGTTTCCGGAGTTTAAAAAACAGGCAGTGGTATCGCTTGTGCCGGGAAAAGAATTTAACCAGCTGAGTTCTGACAACCTTAAAAACGGCAAATGGACCGTATTTTTCTGGTGGCCGCTTGATTTTACGTTTGTTTGTCCAACCGAAATTGCCGCATTTAATGACCAGTTTGAGGAATTTGAAAAACGAAATACCAATTTAATTGGGGCTTCCATCGATTCTGAGTTTGTTCATCTGGCCTGGAGAAACTCTCACCCGGGGTTGAAGAACCTGAAGTTTCCAATGCTGGCAGATACTTCCAAATCGCTTTCCGAGGAGCTTGGGATTTTGGAAAAGGAAAATAAAATTGCGTATCGCACAACCTATATTATCGATCCGGAAGGAATTATCCAGCATGTTTCGGTAAACGGTTTGAATGTGGGAAGAAATGTAAAGGAAATCCTTCGGCTGCTTGATGCGTTTCAGCTGGGTGAATTAACCCCTTGCGACTGGGTGCCGGGCGAAGCTACATTGAATTAACGCAACGGAATATAATTGATTTGTTCCGGTTCTTCTGAATTCCGAAAGAACTGGTGTGATGGTAAGTGGGAAGAAAAAAGGGGCTGAAAGGCCCCTTTTATTTTTTTATTGTAACATAAATTTTACAGCAATTCCAAGAACTTTGTCTTTGTATTCCGGAATGTCAACTTCGGGCAGCATCTGAATTACACGCCGTGCTTCTTCAATAAGAG
>JAFGDX010000057.1 GCA_016931875.1 Prolixibacteraceae bacterium | reverse complement strand
GACACCATGTACATGGGTGGATTTTTACATTCTTTACCCACATTTTCAAGGTTTTGCCCGCGGCAGTAAGTATGGTCGTGTCCCTGCAATACCAAATCAACGCCATATTTTTCCAGAATTGGCTGAACCACTTTTCTGTAGTCGTCGTTGTCTCGTCCCTGCGAGCAGGAATAGACCGGGTAGTGGGTAAAAACCACGGTCCAGCGGTTCGGGTTTTCGGAAAGCACCTTGTGCAGCCATTTTTCAGTGTTGATGCGCGCATCATCATAATATCCGGTGGCCGGCGAGTCAAACGAAATAAACCGAACTCCCTGATAATCCACATAAAACGATTTGTTTTCAAGTCCTTCCGGCCCATTTTGGGGATTGATAAAAATCTGGTTCCAGTGTTTTGAAAATACACGGGTGTCATTTTCACTGTGATATTCGTGGTTTCCCGGGGTTGCCATAACAGGTTTGGTACCATAAATCCAGGTTCCGGCATAAAAAAATTCGCTCCAGTATTCCTCGTTGCTTCGGCTTACAATATCTCCGGCCATCAGAATAAATTCGGCATCCGGAAAGTGGGTGTAAGCCTGCCGGATCAGGCGCGAACAATGTTGTTTTATGTCGTTCTGAAAATCGCCCAGGTACAAAAAGTGAAAGGGCTCCGTTTGGTCCGACGAGGTGGAAAACTGAAACCATTCACTCCAGTGGTTGTCGTTCCCCACACGATACAGGTAGGTGGTATTCGGACGAAGGTTTTCAAACACCACTTTGTGTCCCATTGCCGACGGGTCGTCTTCCTGCCAGAATGCTGAAGTGCCCTGCGTTGTTTTTACATTTTCAGTAAAAAACGGGCCAACACCGGCCTCCACAATTTGCCCCTGTCCGGCAGATACACCGGCGCCGGTGCGCCATGTTACCGCACGTGTGGTTGCAGGATTGCCGGGGATGGTGAGCATAATCCGGTCGGGAGTGGCTGTGGCTTCGTGACCGTCAACCTGCGTTTGTGCAATGAGTTGGGCATGAAAAAAAACAATTGATAATCCAACAAATACTATTTTAAACCATTTCATAACTGTTCAATTTTTAAGTTTTCCTGATTTTGAACCTGAAGTTCATTCCTGTCAGTCTTATTCAAAAGTAGGTTTTTCCCCAATATCTCGCCTACATAATTGTTTCCATTAATGATGATATTTTTGCACCCTTCAAAAGTAAAGGTGAACCGACGGTGGTGGTAGGCTTCAAAACGGTGGCTCCGGGTGAGTGTGTTGTTGCTGAATGTGATTCCGTCAACCGAGCGGGCAAAAAGAACCGGGTAGTCAAAAGGGTTGAATTGGTTTCCGGTAATCCGTATGTTGCGGTGGAAACAGAGTGTGTTTTTGGTTAGCTCAGGAATTTCGGGATAGATGGAAATAATGCCTTCGCAAAACTGGTAGGGGCTTGTATTGCACAAATCGGTAAACGTGTTGTTGCTGATGGTGACATCTTTTACCGCCCCCGATTCAAACCAGTTGTTGGCATCGCCGGCAATCAGAATGGCACTGCCGCTCGATTCAAAAATATTGTTTTCAATCACTACTTTCCCGGGGGTTGAAACCAGCAGCCCGCGGGCGCGGCAACTTTTGAAATGTGAATTTTTTACGCTTACATCGGGTGCCCAGGTGAGGTTTTCCAACGCATCTTCAACTTCCAGTTCTTTTGGAAGTGCATCGGTAAATGTCAGTAAAAATTCGCGTTGATTGAGTGCTTCAAATTGTTCAACTTCAGCAAAAGCAAAGGTTTTCATTGTCCGGTTTTCAATCAGCCCGATTTTATCGCCCGGGTGGCCCCAGTAAAGTCCTTCGCTTTGGTGATGCATAAATTTACATTTGAGTTTTTTATCCGAAAGAATTTCTGTTACCTGAACACTGGTGCCGTGCACATTCACCGGGTCGTCCATCAGTCCGGCAAATTCGCAGCTGGTTATGGTTACCTGTCCCTTGCAGTTCGAAATCTGGATGCCGTCGTCGCCACCGCCAAAGTACCTGTTTTTTGCGGGGTTGGGAATGGGTTTGTAGCCATCAAAGGTTAGGTTTTCGCTGAACTGGGCCAGCACACCAAGCCCGGCGGCATGATACAGGATTACATTTTGCAGGGTAACGTTTTTTGACTGCTGAATAAAAATGCCCGAATGAATCCGTTCGCTGTGACGCATTACCAGGAAATTGCCAACCGCCGGTTTTCTTTCAAAGGTATGGTTAAGCCGGATAAGTCCGGGAATAATGCTTTCTGCCTGGTAGTCCTGCCAGCCTTTTCCCAAACAGCCGTTGTCTCCGGTTTGCGGAACTACATATCGTCCTTCCCCGTCAAATTCCATGGTGCCTTTCCACTCATTCTCCCAGTCCTTTCCGTTAAAAACAATTTTGCCGTCAATAATTTTATAGGAATATTGTTTTTGGTCAATGTTGAGATCGAGGTGATGTTCACCCGCATCGGCCACCCTCACCTGTGCGGTTAAGGGGTTTTCCCAGTCGATCTGAATATTCCGGAGCGTTATATTTTCGCAGTTGTCGAACGTGAAGGGTTGCATCTGCCCGTGAAAAATAAGTGTGCTGCCATTTCCTTCAATCACCAGGTTTTTGATTCCTTCAAACAAAAGCGCGCAAATCCGCGGGTTCCTATCGGTGGTGTTCGATTCAAAATAGTTTCGCTGTTCGCAGCCTTCCGGGTAAAAATGATAGGTTCCGGTTTTGAAAACCAGTATTTTGGGCGAATCGCCCCTGATATCCTGCAATGCCTGGTTGATTTGTTCCACACAATTTTCCTTTCCTTTTAACGGCAGTCCCAAATATTCCAGATGGTAAGCAATGGTGTCATTCGAAGGGCTTGCAGCATTCCGGTGGCCGGGTACGGATGGTGCAAAAAACACCTGTAAAAACTGAACCAGCAAAAGCAAAATGGAAAAGGATAAAGTTGTATTCATGCCTTGTATATTATTTTAAGGGGAAAGGTGAAAAAATCAGGCTGAATTTTGCAGGTCTTTTTCCAAAGAAAATATTTGTGGTGAATACATTGTTTTTGGCTTTGTGCCGTTGTTTTCTTCTTTACAAAATATTTTGTGTGCCGCGGGGCGCCTGTCTGACGTAACGCATGGTTCAGTACCTGCTCACCGGGGAGGTGTGAAAAGCGCTCAGAGCAATGTTTATTGAGCCCCGGATTGGTTATTCCTGAAATCGTTGTAGTGAATGGCTATCGTAATTCCAAGCCGGATAAAATCAATCACAACCAACACAACAAACAGAAAATGATTCTGTTTCAATTGCAGCCCAATTACATCAGAAACAGAATATACAAACCCCAGCGACAGGCCTCCGTAAAGGGTCAGCCTGGGAATAAACTGCAGGTAATTAAGATATATTCCCCATTTTCTGTTCCTGATTAAAAGATATCCTGAAACAAGAAGGGTTAATCCAAGCAATGCGCTTGCCATTGTAATCACTTTTAACGGGGCATCTGCTGTTTCAAACAAAACCCAATAAAATATGGCCGAAAATGCAATCAAATCAAGAATGCCAAAAAGTGGAAGGATTTTTTTCATCATGGTGGTTTTTTAAAATTTATAAGTTTGGTTGTATCCAAAGGTTGTACCCTGGATAATTTTGAGTATAAATTTACAGATTCGGGTTGTAGAAAACAATCAACGGGTATGAGACCCCAAAGCAAGCTTTGGAAACTTATTCCGCAGCAGAGCTGCGGGGTATTATACCCTCCGATTTCATCGG
>JAFGDX010000468.1 GCA_016931875.1 Prolixibacteraceae bacterium | reverse complement strand
GCCGGCGCCATTGTCGACAGCCGCTTTGCCCCGCCAGTTGAGCTTGCCGGAACTGTTATCGCCATCGATACCACCGATTCAACAGCTGAAAAAATAGCGGTTATCCAAACAGGCAGTGTAAAAGTGATTGTAACAAAAAAACGGAAACCTTACCATTACGAAAAGGATTTTACCCAACTGGGGCTGAATCCGAGGGAAACGGATATTGTAGTCGTAAAAATCGGATACCTGGTTCCTGAACTTTATGATATGCGGGCCGACTGGATTATGGCACAGACTCCCGGTGGTGTGGATCAGGATTTGGAACGCCTGGGATACCAGCGTATCCACCGCCCGATGTTTCCGCTGGATAAAGATATGCCCGATCCGGATTTGTCTGCCCGGCTGATTCCTTCTTCAGAAGAATAAAAAGATTTTTTTCTTTCAGGAAGAAAAGGCATTTTTTTAATACATTACGGAGGTGGGGCTAACCGGCTGCTTTCACGCATATGTCTTTTGGCTTTATTCAAAAGATATAGTGAAAACCCAGGTTCTTTTATTGATTAGGGGTGGGAAAATTGTCGTTCCTTCTGCTTAACGCAAAATTTTATAGGTGAATTCAGGATTATACACGTCTTAAAAAGAGAGCTTGGAACAGAACATTAATTCATAATCAAAATACAATGAACAAATTATATTCGCTGCTATTTGTCCTTTTTGTAAGCACTGCTTATGCGCAAAACCCCGAATGGGAAGACCCGGGTGTAATTGCAAAAAACAAAATGCCGGGGCGGGCAACATCCTATTCTTTTACTTCAGAAAATGATGCTTTGGAAGGGGATCGTGAAGATTCCCGGATGCTGTCCTTAAACGGAACATGGAAATTTCATTTTGCGGAAAAAGAAGAGGAGCGTCCGCTCAATTTTTTTCGCGAAGATGTTTCCGGATGGGATGATATTGAAGTTCCCTCGAACTGGGAAATGCACGGCTACGGAACCCCGATTTACCGCAATTCGGGTTATCCTTTCGGGCCCGCTTTTTCGCTGGAAGAAATGGAAAACCCTTTGGAGTGGTACACAGAAAATTACGATGTTCCGGAAGGTTTGTCACGCCAGGAGTTGTACCGGAATTTTATGGCCGATGTGGTTTATCCCTCTTTGCCAAATCCTCCGTTTATTGCACGCGACAATCCGGTAGGTTCTTATGTGAAAAAGTTTACCGTTCCGGAAGAGTGGGAAAACCAGCGGATTATCCTGCATTTTGGCGGTGTAAGTTCGGCCATGTATGTGTGGGTGAATGGCCGGCAGGCAGGATACAGCCAGGACAGCCGCCTGCCCGCTGAGTTTGATATTACCAATTTTGTTCAGGACGGGGAAAATACCCTTGCAGTGCAGGTGTTCAGGTGGAGCGACGGCAGTTATCTTGAAGATCAGGATCACTGGCGGATGAGTGGTATTCACAGGGAAGTACTGTTGCTGGCCCAACCCAAAATCGCCATTGAAGACTTTTTTGTGCGCACACGTTTTGATGCCAACTACCAGGATGCACTGCTTCAAATCAGACCGGTTGTAACCCGCAATCCGGAGGAGAAAATCAAAGGATGGAAACTGGAAGCTGCGCTGTTTTCACCGCAAAACACACCGGTTTTTGACGAGCCGCTGAGTATGGATGTGACACGTATCGTCTATGAATCGTACCCGCAGCGCGACAATGTTTACTTTGGGTTGATGGAGAAAAAAGTGATCAGTCCGGAACAGTGGTCGGCCGAGAACCCGGTGTTGTACACACTGGTGTTAACGCTAAAAGATGAGAATGGAAATACCGTTGAATCCCGTTCATCGAAAGTGGGTTTTCGGGAAGTGGAGACCCAAAACGGACAGTTGCTGATTAACGGGAAATCGGTAAAACTGTACGGGGTAAACCGTCACGATCACAGTCCCACCCGCGGAAAATCGGTTACCCGCGACGAAATGCTTCAGGACGTTTTGCTGATGAAACAGTTTAATTTTAACGCTGTACGAACCTCCCATTATCCCAATGATCCCTACTTTTATGATTTATGCGATAAGTACGGTTTGTATGTAATTGACGAAGCCAACATCGAAACCCACGGTTTGATGGGGTATCTGACCAACCAGCCGGAGTGGCACATGGCGTTTGCCGACCGGGTGGTCAGGATGGTGGAACGCGATAAAAATCACCCTTCCATTATTTCGTGGTCATTGGGAAATGAATCGGGGACCGGCCCGAATCATGCCGGCGCGGCAGGCTGGGTAAAAGATTTCGACCCCACCCGGTTTATTCATTATGAAGGAGCACAGGGGCAGCCGGAGCACAAAGATTATGTGGCCTACGGAACACGCGAATACAACGAACGTCAGCTGGGGCGAATCGGCAACCCCACCGACCCTGCATTTGTAGATGTGCTGAGTCGGATGTATGCCAACCTGGAACAACTGGAAGCAATGGCAAAAAGCCCTTACATTCACCGGCCGGTGATGCTGTGCGAGTATGCCCACGCCATGGGAAATTCACTGGGAAATTACCAGGAATACTGGGATTTGATGCATAAATATCCAAAACTTATCGGTGGTTTTATTTGGGACTGGATCGACCAGGGAATTCTGAAAGAGGATGACAACGGGAAAACATTTTTTGCCTATGGGGGCGATTTTGGCGACAAACCCAACGACAATAATTTCTGTATCAACGGGGTAATTGCCTCCGACCGTACCCCAAAACCACAAACCTACGAAGCCAAATATGTAATGCAGCCGGTTGAATTTACTGCCGTTGATTTGGAAAACGGATGGGTGAGAGTGCGCAACCGCTATCATTTTACCAACCTGAGCGAAGTAAACATAAGCTGGACTTTAAAAGAAGATGGCAAAGAGATTCAGTCAGGAAATATGGGTTCGGTAAACCTGAATCCCGGCGAAGCCAAAGTTATTCAAATTCCTTTTGAAGAGTATGAAACAGGCGTAAATGCTGAATACTGGCTGCGCCTGAGTGTTCAGTTAAAAGAAGATGAAATGTGGGCCAAAGCAGGTCATGAAGTGGCCAAAGAGCAGTTTCTGCTTCCGGTTCAAACACCTGAGTTGACTGAAAATACAAAAAAACAGACTGGTTTAGTGATGGATGACTCAGGTGAAACCATTTTAGTTTCAGGAAAAGCATTTGAAGCCGGGATTTCAAAATCAAGCGGGATGCTTGTTTCCCTGAAAAAAGATGGAAAAGAGTTGATTCAATCTGAACTAAAGCCCTATTTCTGGCGGCCGCTTACCGAT
Source organism: Prolixibacteraceae bacterium (assembly GCA_016931875.1). Lineage (GTDB taxonomy): Bacteria > Bacteroidota > Bacteroidia > Bacteroidales > Prolixibacteraceae > Draconibacterium. The sequence continues at coordinate 88 of JAFGDX010000468.1, read as the reverse complement.
AACGATGAACGGGGATGGCGTGCACAAAACACCCTGAAAATTTGGGAGGAACTACCCGGCTTGCTCCGGGTAAAATCGCTGGATGCGG
>JAFGDX010000467.1 GCA_016931875.1 Prolixibacteraceae bacterium | reverse complement strand
TCCTGCACGTTCTGTGCCTGCACGTTAGCACAAAAAAGAAGGAAAAACAATACAAAGAGTAAAATTCCTGCTGTTTTCATAATTCCGGTTTTTAGGCAATCAGTATTTCATAACTAAAATAAGGTATGAATTATTTTTCATCTGCACAATAAACCGGTTGTAACGGAATTTATTTTCTGTAGTTTTTATTTGGGCCGGGTCTGCCTTTTTTTTGCTTTCGGTAGTTGTATTTTTTTGATTTATGTTTATGGGATGGGGCTTTCCACTCCGGCCCTTTGCCAAACTGTTCGGGCATCGGAATTTTAAATACCTGTCGCTCAATCAGCTCTTCAATGCGGTGAAAATAGAACATATCCTTTTCATTCACAAGCGTTAAGGCAACCCCTGTAGCATCTGCCCGGGCGGTTCTGCCCACGCGGTGAACATAATCCTCAGCATCTTGCGGAACATCGAAATTGATTATCAGGTTAATTTCCTTTATGTCAATTCCGCGGCTTAACACATCGGTAGCCACTAAAATTCGTGTTCGTTTCGATTTAAAACCCTGAAGCACTTCTTCGCGTTTTTCCTGTTCCAAATCAGAAGAAATACTTTCGGCCGGGAACTTGTTTCTTCGCAATGAAGCAGCCAGTTCGGATACCTTTTTTTTGGTTGAACAAAAAATCAGAATGCTGTTGTATTCCGGGTTTTCTGAAATGAGGTGGTTGATTAAATCAATTTTCTGATTATCGTAACACAAATAGGCAGCCTGTAAAACCCCTTCGGCAGGTTTTGAAATGGCAATATTTATTTCGGTTGGATTTTTGAGAATTTTTGATGCCAGCGTTCTGATTTTGGGTGCCATGGTAGCGCTGAACATCAGCGTTTGCCGCTCTTTGGGCAGGTATGATATGATTTTGATAATATCGTCGTAAAACCCAATATCAAGCATTCGGTCGGCTTCATCCAGTATCAGATATTTAATGGTATCAAACTTTACATAACCCAGAGCTAAATGCGAAATAAGTTTTCCGGGTGTGGCAACTACTATGTCGGCTCCCTGTGTCAGAGCTCTTTTTTGTTGTCCCCAGTCATCTCCGTCGCCGCCACCGTAAATGGCAATGGAATTAATGCCCAATGTATAACCGATTCCCTGCACCTGCTGGTCGATTTGCATGGCGAGTTCACGTGTGGGGACAATGATCAGCGTGGTTGTTTCACCCCCGGCGTGGTCGGTCAGTAAATCAAAAATGGGTAACAGAAAGGCCGCGGTTTTACCGGTTCCTGTTTGTGCACAGGCAATTAAATCGTTTCCGTCCAAAATTTCGGGTATGGCTTTTTCCTGGATGGGGGTAGCCACATTAAACCCCATGTACGAAATGGCATCAAGCAGATCTTCGTGTATTCCTAATTCTTTAAAATTCATAAAAAATGCAGCAACTTTTTTGCTGTTGCAAATGTAGCTAAAATGTTAACGTACATAAAAAAAAAGAGGGCCATTATTTCGAACGTAGTTTTTTATAGGCTTCCCAATCGAACTGTTTAAGAAATAAAAGTGCCTTTTCGGCTCCCAAAAGGAAAAGTTTCTTTTTTCTTTCGTCGCTCATTTTAAAATTCAGCCAGTTAAAATCTTTGTCGGCATCAATGTAACATATCAGTTTCTCAAAATCGGGATTTTGAATCAGAAATTCGTTATCGGCATCAAACCGCATGGTGCTAACCATCGAGCCGATAAATCCCCCCAAATCGTCAACCACCGCGTATTGGTTGCGGTAGGTACTTAATTTAACGCCAAAGGTAGGTTTCCGCGGGGTAGAGCCTGCCGGAGAATGAAAAACATTGATGGGGAAATTGGAAATCATGCCGCCGTCAACAAATTTTACCTTTTCAGGAATGGTGCCGCTGTAGTTGGCGTATTTTTCCCAGGCTTCATTGGCCGGTTCTCCGCCGTGGGGAATATTGTCAATTTCAAAGGGAACAAAAAAGAAGGGCACCGACATGGATGCACGCACCATTTTTGCCGGCGATTGTTTCCACATTTCATCGCCCCAGTATATATGTGCCATGGCCGGAAACTGAACTTTGGTTTGGGTGGTAATGTCGGCGGCAATAATATGCATGTGTGCATATTCGTCGGCAATTGCTTGCCCTGTAATTCTGTGTTTCAACCCTTTTGGAAAATACACTTTGCCCCTTTTTTCAATCAGTTCGCCAATAGTGGTAATATGGTTGGGAGATTCTTTCAAAACGGTTTCCAGCCATGTTTCAAATTTTTTTCCCGGGTTCAATCCAAGGTTAATAAACAATGCCCTTTTTATTTTTCTGTAGTTCCATGCGAGTTTACCAATCATTTTTTTAAAAGGCGTTCCATCAATAATTTGCTGCATGATGGATTTTAACACCGGGTCGCCATCCACAAATTCAAACAAATCCTGTTTGGCCAGCACGTCCAAAACCTGTTGCGATTTTGCTTTATCGATATTGTCTATTCCAGCCAGAACCAGTGTATTTATTGCTCCGGCTGAGGTTCCGGCCAGATGAAAAAAGCGAATTCCGGCTGTTTCCAGAATATAGGTGTAACCCACCAGGGCAATTCCCAAAACACCTCCTCCCTCCTGAACCAGATCGACATACTGGTTTCCCGCATCATCAACTACATCTGAAAAAACTTTGTTTTTCAGTTGTTTTGCCTCTTCAATCATTTGCTGAAATTCCGGCTGGTTTACAAAATCTTCATACGTCATTTTTCTTCCAATTTGGTTGTACCTGTTTTGCTGTATAAAAGATATGAAAATTCAGGCGGAAATATGGTTTTTTTTGGAAAAAGATTT
>JAFGDX010000466.1 GCA_016931875.1 Prolixibacteraceae bacterium | reverse complement strand
TACTCCGCCTCCTGAATTTCCTGTGGTACCGGGTCATCAGGTGGTGGGAATTGTGGAGGAATCAAAAGGCAAAAATACTGAAATTAAGGTAGGAGACAGAGTGGGTGTTGCCTGGATTTATTCTGCCTGTGGTAAATGCGAATATTGCAATTCGGGCAGGGAAAATCTTTGTGCCGGTTTTCTGGCTACCGGCCGCGATGCAAACGGGGGTTATGCGGAATATATGACGGTTCCGGAAAATTTTGCCTACCCGATTCCTAAAATTTTCAGCAACGAAGAGGCTGCACCATTGCTTTGTGCCGGTGCCATCGGCTTCCGCTCTGTTGCCTTGTGTAACCTGAAAAACGGCGACAAAATCGGCTTAACCGGTTTTGGGGCTTCGGCCCATTTGGTGCTAAAACTCATCAGGTACCAATATCCCGCAACCAAAGTGTATGTATTTGCCCGAAATCCTAACGAAAGAGCATTTGCGCTGGAACTTGGGGCCAAATGGGCTGGCGACACAATGGAACCACCACCTGAACTTTTAGATGGTATGATTGATACCACGCCGGTTTGGAAACCGGTAATTTCGGCGCTTGAATTTCTAAAACCGGGAGGACGGCTTGTTATTAATGCCATCCGGAAAGAAGCGGTTGACCGGCAAGTTTTGCTTAACCTTGATTACCAGCGTCATCTGTGGATGGAAAAAGAAATAAAAAGTGTAGCCAACGTAACCAGTACCGATGTAAAAGAGTTTATTCGTATTGCTGCTGAAATGCCCTTTAAACCACATATACAAACCTATCCGTTTGAAAAGGCAAACGAAGCCATCATGGATATTAAAAACCGGAAAATCAGGGGAGCTAAAGTTTTACAGTTGTAGTTTATTCGTGAGACTCAGATTTCAGGAGTGAGCGAACTGAAATTTGTTAGTCGAACAATCCCGATGAAATCAGAGGGTATAATACCCCGCAACTCTGCTGCGGAATAAGTTCCCAAAGCTTGCTTTGCCGTTGATTCAACTTTTTTGTCAGTAATCCATTTCCCATCTTTCGCTCGGGTCTCCCGGCATTGAAACCACTTTCCACGAAAATTTCAAAATCCGCGGTTGTACCAGCCGTTCAAAATCTTTGTACTTCATTTTGATCATTTCGGTGTGAGTGCCCGCATTAAAGGCAATCATTTCGTCTTCCGCAAGTTTCTCGGCTACAAACACTTCCAAATCATACAAATTTCCAAAAGGCGGCATTGCTCCCACTTCGCAATCCGGGAAAAAATATTTAAACTCGGCTTCATTGGCCAGCGAAATTTTCCGTGTTCCAAAAATTTCCTGTAAAAGATTAAAATCAATCTGATACGAAGCAGGCAAAACAGCCATGGCCATTTTCCCATCAATTTTAATCATTACGGTTTTGGCAAATTCTTTCCCTGAAACATGGGCCGATGCAGCTATTTCCTGCGAAGTGTAGGCATTGGAATGCCGTATTGTTACATATTTCACCTGGTTTTCATCCAGAAAAGCTTTTAATTTCTTTGCAGGCATATTTTTTAGTTTATGGTTTGAAAAATTCAAAAAACACTGACTAAACAGTCTTTCAGAGAGCAATGTTTCGGACTTATTTTACTGGAATGTTTTTAAAATGTTTCAAAAAACAGGGTAAGATTTCCACGGCCGTGTAACCGCAATATTGCATTCTGTTTCGTAAATTATACTTGCAATTTTAATTCAGTAAACAACTACTCAAATAGTTACCATAGGAATTTATTACTGTTTTTCAGGATTTGGAAATGCTCTCATCGGACTGTAGCGCAGGTAAGTATCGAATATTTCCGGGTTTGGCCCTACCAGTCTCGGATCATCAGTTTCTTTCAGTTTGGCAAGCAAAACTTCTTTCAACTCATTTTCAACGGTAGCGTACTTTCTTTTACCGGACAGGTTATTTAAACATTCCGGGTCGTTCTGAACATCGTAGAGTTCATATTCCGGTCGTTTTTCCACTGCCCATTGAAAATAGTTGCGGATGTTTTTATCGTTATGATTTTCAACAATAAACGATTTTGACGGACAAGCGTCGATATCAGTAAACGCCCAGTCGGAATGATGGATTCCACCTTCATCAATACCAAAAACAGGCAAAAGCACATCAGGGTTTTCCGGGTTTATGCGTTGCGGCGCGCCGGCCGGCCACCGTTCGGGTTTTATATTCCATATTAACAAAAAGTTGTCGCTGCGAACCGCTCGCTGCGGATATCCCCGGTTTTTATATCTTGAAGAGGAATGGCGCTCCCTGCCGGCAAAAACATATTCCCTGGCTGCTTTTGTGTCATCCGGGTTTTCAAGAAGCGGTTTCATACTTTTCCCTGCGATTGCTTTCATTCCTTGGTCTGAAATTTCAGCAAGGTCGAGAATGGTGGGAGCAAAATCGACAAACGACACCGGGGTTTGAACGGATTTTCCCCGCGGGAATTTTTGCGGATAACGAATGGCAAGCGGCACATGTACACCGTAGTCAAAACAGTTGGCTTTTGCCCTCGGGAAAGGCATTCCGTTATCGGCAGTAACAATAACAATGGTATTTTCAAGTTCGCCAATTTCTTCCAAATAGTTTAACATGCGTTGCAGGTGTAAATCAAACCATTCAATTTCAACGGCATAATCCAGCAAATCGCCTCTTATTATTTCATTGTCGGGTAAAAAGGCGGGGACTTCAGCATCTTCCAATTTTTTGCCGTTTTTTTTCCACGAATCCTTTTCATAGGCTCGGTGCGGTTCGTTGGCGCCATACCAAAAGAAAAAAGGTTGATTTTCAGGCTGGTGATCAATAAAATATTTAAAATTTTCGAAATAATTTATGGATTGAATTCCACTTGCAAAGCGTTCATCATTTTCTTCTGAATACCGGATGTTTGAACGGGCAGTGCCTGCCGCATCTTCTTTCCTCCAGAGCGAATCATTCTCGTTGCGTGCATACTGAAACGGGCCAACTCCCTTTCCGGTGCGACCGGTGTAGTAACCATTGTTTTCAAGCAAATCAACAAACGGAACATATTTTTTCAACCATGACGAAGCATGCTGCCCTGATTGTTCGTTTTGCCAGTGATATCTTCCGGTAACAATTGTACTGCGGGAAGGAGCACAGCCCGGCGAACCTGCATAGCAGTTTGTAAAATAAACCCCTTCGGCTGCAATCCTGTCGAACGCAGGAGTACGAACAAATGTACATCCGGCATAACTTGTGTGAAGGTAAGTTTGATCATCGCTAATGGCAAAAAGTATATTGGGTCGTTTTTGTGCATGAATACTATTGGCGGTTATAACAATTATTGTAAAAACAAGGCTTATTTTTTTCATCGGTAAAAATTCAAATAAAAATCAGTTGTAGATTATCCTTATAAAAATAAAGAAAAGGAACCGATTCATCCTTCTATTTTGTGTTGATTTGGGTTTTAAAAAACATCACTATTTCGTCTTTAATCATTTTCGGGTGCTCATGTCCAATTCCTTCATAGGTTTTTATTGTTGCATTCACTTTTTCGATCTCGTAAATATGTTTACAATTCTCCCATCGTTTGGGCTGCATTTGTTCACCTAAAAGTTTAAAAATGATATCCCGTTCTTCCTGGCTGTATCCGTCGTCATACAGAATGGCATCATTGTCGTCCAAACTTCCCATAAACAAAAACTGCGGTACTTTTGTAAATGTTTCGGTATCCCATGTTTTTCCGGTTAGTTGTTCAAAATCGTTTGCCCCCAGCGGATAATTAAGTTTAACCCCGTCCATTTCCTTTTTTGGCAGAATCAGTAATCCGTTCAAACCGCCCGCCGCTGCTGCAATAACTCTTTCTGGGTGTAAAAATGTAAACCTGTTTACAAATGTTCCTGAGGCTGAAAAACCGGTTAACAATACCTTTTTATTTATGTTGTAACGGTCCTCTTTTAATTTGTTTTCCGCATCGGTTATCATGGCCAGCAACTGAAGATCAATACGTTCGAGTGCGTTGTTTTTTTGCAGCATTGCATCCCGATCAAGAGCGTGCGTATACATTTTCCAATTCTCCTCCGAACGCGGGAAAACCGGCACCAGCAAAGGGAATCCCAGGTTTTGTGCCACATAATTTCCCAGATAAAAATCATTCGACGCTGTTCTCTTTGCCTTTTCTGCATGTTTTTTGAATTCATCGCTTACAAAGCCAGAATTATTGGGTTCTACAACCAGAATCAGCTCCTCTGTTTCAGACATATTTTCAGGAAGAAACAAATAGTAGGGAAAGTTGAATCCATTTTCCGGTTCGGCTTTGTTAAAAATGAGTTCTCCGTTGTATTTTGAACAGCCTGCCCCTAAAATACACAGGAATAAAAGAAATACAGTTTTTTCCATAATTTCACTATTATGCTTTGTTTTCCAGAAGTTTAGATTTTATCAGATGTCGCGTTTCATTGCCTGTTTTTTCAATTCTTCAGGCATTTTTTCAATGGTATATCTGAGCGATGTACGGGGCATTGTTTTTTTATTTTTCATTACGTATTCAAAAATCTCTTTTTGATGTGCCTGACTCGCTGCTTTCAGCATCCACCCATATCCTTTTTGTACCAAATCGTCGTTATCGTTCAACAAAAGACTGGCAATGTCCAGAATATCGGGCAAAAATTTTCCCCTGCGGGCCGGAATTATCAGTGTAACAGCTGCTGCCCGTCTTTTCCACCGGTTGTTTGAGTTGGTAAATTGTTTCAGGTTTGATATGTATTCAGGATACATTTCAACAAATTCTCCAAGGGAATGATTGCACAAGGTGTCGCACGAAGCCCAGTTGTTTACGTAATCATCTATCCATCGTTCAAACACATGGAAATCACCGGGTTTGTATTCGTTGCGGAGATAGTATGAAAAATTACACGCAATAAACGATTCTTCGATATAACCCGATGCCCAGAGTTTGTCGCACAAATCAAAAATTTCAGCTTTGGTGCTTTTTTTTAACTCTTTAAAATACAATTTGCTGATTTTACTTACAACCGAAGTTTTGACCCCGTGGAAAACAATTTTCTCTTTAAAAAAATTCTGACTTGTTTCCCAGGTTTTAACATCCACATTTTTTTTCAATTCATTGCGAATGGCATTCAGTATTTCATTCATAACAAAAATGTTGAAAGTGCATTCAAAATAAAAATGATCCCCCTGTTTAATCTTTGGAAGGAGTATTTTCTACAAGTCAATAATTTTTTGAATTTTGCGGCTGCTCATTTTCCCTGAATAAATTATCAGTGAATACTTTAACACAAGTGCTTCGGTTCTGGAGAGCGAAATGGTTTTGTTTCCGGGAAATGCGGCATTTTGCATGCTGTTTTTTTCTCTCAGAATCCATTTTTGCGGATATCCGGGGTTTTGGGGGTTATCGGCAATAACTATCCCACCCTTTTTGTTATTCGCGAGTATAGAGCCCGAAACGTTGACATAACCGTTTGATTTAACCTGTGTTGTTTCAGGTTTTATCAAACCGCCCGGACCAGAGAAGCTAACATCGTCGGGTAAAATCATACGCACCGAAAATCCGCTGTAACCTTTTTCATCTTCGGAACCTCCGATAGAAAGATTTTCTTCCAGTGCGAGCAAACGGATTTCAAAATCAATTTTCCGGTAATTGCTTTTTTCCGGGTAGATTGTAATTGTTGTATTTTCCCTGAGGTAGGGAATTTTCTCGCCCAGCCGTTTCCACTGGTCCGATTTCCACATCACTTCAGTTTTTAAAACCGCCGCCCCTTCACTGTTTGAAATGTATTCAATTTCGTTTACCTGCTGTTCAAAGTTTTTGATTTCCCAACCATCGCCAATTCGTTTGTCTCCAATCAGGATTTGATGCCACGCCCAAAAAACACCTCTCTGGTGCAGATGATCGACCGGAAAATCTTCGGTTAAAACTTCGCCGTTGGGTCCCCAAAGCGGATGAATGTAATTGCAGCGTTCGTATGTTCCGTTTTTACTCTTTGGTTCAGACTGATAAAAAAGTACATTTTTCTGATTTTCAAAAAACAAAAAGCCACCTTCGGCTTTTTTCATTTTTACCTGCGAAACTCCCGGCAATCCAATTATCAGTAAAAAGAGCAATCCATAAGTTCCTTTCATTTTAGTTTTTTTGAATTAGTTTGGCAATGCCTAAAAATACCAAACGAAACAATAAAACCAAAAGGTAAATGAGAAAAGTTGCTGCAATAATCAGGTGCAAACGGCTAAATAATTCACTCAAGGTGAAATTGTATTTTGAAATGGCGTATATATTTAATCCAATGCCCGCAAAGAAACACACCAAAAGAATGATTCCCTCTTTTTTCAGGCGGGCCGGGGGAATGATTGGTTTTTTCATTGCTTATTTGTCATTTGCAAGATTTGTTTTTTTAATGTGAACAGAAAGTAAGTT
>JAFGDX010000056.1 GCA_016931875.1 Prolixibacteraceae bacterium | reverse complement strand
GGCAAATGTCAGCCAGTTCGTCCATGGAAACATTGTAGTACCCCATTTTTTGCGGATCGGCTAAAACTTTGTATTGTTTTAAATCGCCGCCAATAATGGTTACCTGCGACACTCCGCCTGTGGCCAGAATCAGCGGTTTTACATTCCATTCGGCAATGGTTCGCAAATCCATCATACTGGTTGTGTCGGCCTGCATCCCGATAAAAAATATCTCGCCCATCACACTCGACTGCGGTGCCAGCACAGGTTGCCCCACACCCAGTGGCATTTGCGATGCTACCTGAATCAGTTTCTCACTTACAATCTGCCGGGCTTTGTACACATCCGTCCCCCAGTCAAAATCTACCCACACAAACGAAAATCCCTGCGAGGAGGCTGAGCGCACCCTTCGCACATCGCTGGCGCCGTTTACGGCAGTTTCAATCGGGAAAGTCACCAGCCGCTCCACTTCTTCTGAAGCCATTCCGTGCACATCGGTCATTACCACCACCGTTGGAGCGGTCAGGTCGGGGAAAACATCTACATCCATGTTTGTGGCGGTTCGGGTTCCAAAAATCACCAGCACAACAGAGCTGAGCAGAATGAAATATTTATTGTTTAATGAAAATTTTATAATATTATTCAGCATGGCTTTGGGTTTTAGTGAACATGGCCGGCATGCGGGTCGAGCGCACCGGTGGTTTGCGAAAGTTTAATAAATACGGCTCCTTTGGTAACCACGCGTTCATTGGCGTTTAACCCGGCGGTAACTTCTGTTTTTATCCCATCGGAGGTGCCGGTTTGAATTTCCCTTTTTTCAAAAATTTCGGGCGTTACCTGCACATATACATAATACAGGCCCTGTTCTTCCAAAAGAGCTGAAACCGGAAGCGTTAGAACCTGCTGCCCGGAAACGGTTTTTAAATATGTTTTTACAAAGCTGCCCGGGAAAAAATCGCCGTTGTTTTCAATTTGCAAATGTACCGGAATGAGGTAATTGTCGGGGTTGGCCGATTTTCCCCACGAAATGATTTTACCGTTTAGCTCTTCGAGCGAATACATTTTTTTATTGTTTGCGGTTGAAATGTGGGCTGTTTCCAGGTGGCTTAAATTGGCGGCATATTTCGACTGCACTTCGGCATAAAGCAGCAGGTTTGTATTTTGCGAAACCACAGCTACCGGCTGTCCGGCTTCAACATATTCGCCATTTTGAACATAGAGTTGTTTGATAAAACCGTTTACCGGACTTTTTACATTCTGTCCTGAAACGCTGAAATTTTTGTTCAGATTTGTAAAAACAGCTTCTGCATTTTCAAATGTATTTTTGGCTTCCAGCAGCTCTTTTTGTGAAACGATTTTTTCATTGGCCAGTTCCTTTATTCTTTCGTAATCGAGCCGGGCTTTTTCGAAATTGCTTTGGGCTTCCAGAAAACGAACCGTGGAATTGTTATCGGCAAAACTGCTTCCCGAAATGGTAAACAAGGTTTGTCCGGAAGAAATTTCTTTTCCGGGTAAAACGGTGTTGCTGCCCAGTAAAACTATCCCGCTTGTTTTTGAAGTAAGCACCATCTCATCGGTTTGTGCGGGTTGCACCTGTGCGGTGGTTTTTATCACTTCTCCAAAGGGTTCCCGAACCGGAAGTTCAGTGGCAAAATCAATTTTCCACGATTGTTCCTTGGTAAAAACAGTTGCATTGGTAGTTTCCGGAATATCTGCTTCTGCGGCAGCGTGGGCATCTTCTTCATGCGCATAAACCGTAATATCTGAAGCAATAACCTGCGAGGTTTCGGATGCTGTTTCAATTTCAAAGATTATCTCTCCGTTTCCTGCGGTTTCGGGTTCAATGTCAAAACTGTAAATGCCTTTTCTGAGAGGATGGGAGAGGGTTTGGCTTGTTTCTTTTCCGTTAACAATCAATCGCAGTTTTACCTTTCCGGCTTCCAAAGCTGAAAAATCGGAAAGGTGCGTGAAGTGGCTTAAAAAATTTACTCTTTCGCCTGCAACCAGCGGATCGGCTTCCGCGAAAACTTCAAAGTCGTTTCCGTATGCAGTGACATATATTTTTAGCTCTTCTGCTTCATCATGACTATGAGCAGATTCGCCGGCTTCTTCTTCCGCGTGGCTGTGTTCTCCTTCCTGATCATGCACATGACCTTCGGTAACTTCCTGATCGTGATCTTCTCCAACGTGGATGTGTTCCTCCTCGTTTTTTTGAACATGGTTGTGCTCTTCCTCCTCTTCGTGTGTGTGCGGGGCTTCTGTTGGGGTTGAATGTGACTGCTGATTGTTGCATCCCGCTAAAAAGAGTACCCCCAGTATTATTACAAATATCTTTTTTTTCATTCTGAAAAATTTTTTGTTATGTTGAATTTCCCTGCCATTTTGTTACAGGTAACTGCAATCAAAAAACGAAATCATTTTCGAATTTCACTGATGTTAAAATTTGAATGGGGTTCAAAAAAATGAATGATAAATAAGAGGTGATTAAGCCAGCGGTGAACCGCGTGAGTTTATATTTCCGCTTTCCGGAAAAGAGCGGAGAAGGTCAATATAAACAGTATGGAACGGAATTAATGGTGCCTGAAAGAAATAATTTTCAGAAAGTTGAAGAACGGCAAAAAGTGTGTTGGGATGATTGTTTTGTGTTTTCAGCCCATCAGCCTTATCATTGGCGGTATCGGTGTTATTCGAACGGGCCAGGTAAACCTGTTTTAACAAACAAAAATCGGTACCGGTGTTATCCTTGTCGCTGTGCCGGTGGTGTTTGTGCTGGCATTCTTCTTTGTTTTGGTGGTTTTCCGAACCGGTAATTACAATTTCGTCTTCAAAATGAGTGTGCGGAATAACAGCATGAGCCAGTAAAAGAATACTGACCAGTAAAAGCTGATAAACTGCTGTTGTTCTTTTAATCATTTCAAAAACGTTTCCGACAAAGGTAAAAGAATTTTTATTTTATTCAGAATACTTTGTTAAACAATATGTTAATAGCAAAGGATTGGCATTGCCTGAAACGATGCCACCCGGAATACCGCGCGAAACTGTTTTTATTCATACGAAATATTCCCAACGGTTTGAATATTTTGTTCGGCCGGCAGGGTTGTAAACAGTGTTTTTAACTCTTGTGCCGTTAACTCTGTTTCCGGCTGAAAATCGGCTGATTGCATGTACCCGAGTACACTTTTGTAAAACTGCCGTGCCTCGGGTTTATCCTGCACCGCTTGTAAATCCGACATGCAAACCAGCAATTTTCCTTCTCCCACGGTAAATTCAAATACCAGGCCCAGTTTGTGGTTGCGTTCAATATTGTCGATAACCTGCACCAGTGGTTTGTAGTCATCCGGGGCATTGTCGAGAATAAACGGGCGGCTTTTTTTTACGATGGGCCACCACTGCCAGTTGCTGTGAAATTCAGTGGGAAACGACTGAAAAAGCGGATGTTCCGGGTTGGTTAGGATTCCCATGGTTCCCGGAGAAACCGGTTTATTTATACGTTCCGAAATTCCCTTAAACATTTTGTAGTTCCAGTAGTCGGTGGTAAAAAGTCCGCCCACGGTAAATGCTGCAAATTTATTGTGGTTGGGAAAAAGCAATACTTTGCCCCCGGTTTTGAGCGTATTTAAAGTTCGGGCGTCCAAATCCTCAGAAATAACTATTTCGGAAGGAATTTCCGTGGTTTTATTTTCCGGGTACACCCAAAGCGGGTAACTGTTTTTGTATGGTGTGCCTTCGAGAACAATTTGCAGCGTAAGTTTTTGCGGTGTTTTTATTTCGGAAAGAGATTGCTGAACAGAGGTGAAATCAAATAATTCTCCCTGCGGAATGGATTCGGTTGCGGAACCGTTGCCAATGATTTCTCCGCCGGCATTTTTTAGTTGCCACAAAAGTTTCTGGTTTTGCAGAGCGGTTTCAGAATAGTTGGCCACCTGTATTTTTGCTGAAAACGTTTCAGAATTTGTCCAGCAGTATTTTTCCATGATCAAAAGCGGCACAACCTTGTTTGAAAAGTGAGAAAACTCTTCGGGTGTAATCAATCCTTTGCTGTCCATAAAAGCATCGAGCAAACCCACAAGTGCGGTTCCCTGGCCCGAAAAGTCCTGCAGGTCGAGCAGTTGAAAACCGCCAAATCCGGGGGTGCGAAGCGCCATTTCAATATCGGCACGGTAACCCAGTGCGCTGAGTGCTCCCGAGGCTTTGAAAAAGTCGTTTGCCTGGGCGGCCATTCCTGCTGCTGCCAAACGCTGTTTAAATATTTCCAGATTCCAGGGTTTAAGAACGCCGGTGTATTTTTTTATTTCATCAAAATTAGGATAAACCTGGTACTGCGCAATTTCGTGGCCAATTACCGGAACCGTGCAATTGCTGATGG
>JAFGDX010000465.1 GCA_016931875.1 Prolixibacteraceae bacterium | reverse complement strand
TCATTTTACGGCCGTCCAGGTCTTTGTAAAACTGATATTCCAGCAACAGGTCGTCAAAATAATTATCCATTTTCTGAACGTGGTTGATGCGGTTGATCCCCAGCCCTGTAACCAGGTTTGCAATAACATCGCCCGGGAGTTCGGTTCCCAGTTTGGTCATAACAAAACCTTTTTCAAGGCCGCACAACGATACCACCACAATGTCGGCGCCACCTTTGGCCAGCGAGGTAAAATCGGCCTGTCTGAATTTGGTAAGGGTAGTGGTAATGTTGGTAATTTTATCCATTACCGTTGGCCAGTCGTAGTTCCAAATACTGCTTTTCTGGTTTTTATTCGGGCTGTTTACCCCGGGTGTCCCGTTAAAACTCTTTCCCAGCGGTTTCATGGCAGGGTGGATGTGAAGATCGATAAACTGCGTTTTCATAATAAATAAAGATTTAATGGTTGTAATTTCTTTTTAATGTACGAAAAATGCAACTGAAAATCAATAGTATGGGAAAGAGAGTTTGGCGGGGAAAGTTGCCGGGCACTGCATCGCGAAGTGAATAACGGCAACCGCAAGGATGGAAAAACCTTTCAGTTGGGTGCGACTGATGGTTTCCAACAATTGCAGATGCAAACTTTTGACGTTTTTGAGCGTATATTCATTATCTTTATTTTCTTTGATGTATAACTTAAAAAACCTACGATGAAAATTATAACAACCCTGTTTTTGTTCGTCGCATTTAGCAGTGCAATTGGCCAGGAACCCATAGAAGTAAAGATTCAGGATCGCCCGTCATCGGTTGGCGTACATCCCGCATTTGAAGTGATAGTACCACAAGCCACACGTTTTGAGGCAATTGATGTTCTGAAATCAGATTTTCTCCCTCGCGGGCTGTTTAAGAAAAATGCTAAAGTGAAAAAAGTAAAAGACGAATGGCTCGTTGATGACGTGTTGCTGGAAGATATTACTTCCAATCCATTGGATGTAATAACACAGGTCTCATCCTTTCCGGGGCATATTTACGTACGCTTTTTTTTCCGGGGTATAGATGGCTTTTTGGGTGAACCGAATATTTCTCCACAGGCAACGGATGCCGCATTGCAGTTTGTGCGCGATTACGGGGTTAAACTCTACCGGCAGGCAGTGGAAAGTGAACTGGCAGAGGAAGAAGGGCAATTGCGTAAACTTACAAAAAGCCTGGACAGATTAAGCCGCAAAAATAACAACTTTGATGACAGGGTTGGCGATGCCTTGCAGACACAGCAGGACATGGACTATGAAGCAGTCAGCCGTAAAATGGAATTAAAAGAAGCCGAACGATCATCGTATGTGGGCAGTGAACAACTGGATGATATGGAAGACCAGCTAAAATCAACCGAAAAAGAACTCAAAAAAGCAAAAAAAGAAGAGGCACGGATGAAACGAAAAATAAGAAAAAACGAAAAAGAACAACGCGACCTGGTACTCGAGATTGAAAAACAGGAAGAAAAAATTGAACAGATAAAGCAGAAACTCGATAATATCCGTTAATTGGAAGGGGAAAATATTCTCTCCTGACGTAAATTTGAACAAGAGCTCACCTTTTTATAATCAGAAAGCTGTTTCGATTTTTGAATCGTAAATAAACAGTTCGTAACCGTAATGCAAGAAAACACAACACAATAAATGCAATCCGGTTATTGTGAATATTGTATACCGCCGGCAGGTAAAAGAAAATTTTAACCCTGCGCAAATGATGTCAAATAAAACCGATTGAGTATTTTTGGATTATGCGAAAAATGGAAGATATAAAACAAGCGAAAGAAAGGCCCGCAGAAGAAATTATTCATTTCAATAAAGAGGAAATTGCAGCTGCCCTGATAAAAGTGATGGCGGCCGAAAAAGAGTTTGAAGATGCAATGGCCGGTTTTTGCAATGTTTTATGGCGAAATTGTAATCCGCGCGGAATGGTGAATACAAGAATATCGTTTGAAAACAAATTTTATGTTAACGACCATTTTGTGGAAACCAAAGACTGGATAAAAGACGATTTTCTCACCGCCAATAAAAAGAAATGCATTATCGAAATTTTTCTGCTATCCTTCGACAATATCAGCATAACCCCCGCGATATTAAAGGAAACCGATGCTGTTTTGGATATTGCTGTTCCACTGCTGGAAGGGATAGTATCAAAATTTCAATTGAGGAAGACAGCCTACGACATAGAAGAAAGACAAAAAGAACTGAAAGGGATAAAACAGGCCGCTGACATTCTGAAAGAAAAAAAATCGACCGACGAGTTGCTGCAGGAAGTTTGTTCCATTTTACCCCAGGCCATGCAATTCCCCTCAAAGGCAATGGCACGCATTACCTTTGGAAACAAAACCTACACCAGTCGCAGATTCAGGGAAACCCCGTTTTACATTCAGCAGTTTTTTGAAACCCCCGACGGAATGACAGGTTCCATCGGAATTTTTTATCCGAAACTGAAACTCCAAAAGGATGAAAAACTGTTTTTGGAAGAAGAGCAAACACTGATCGAAAATCTTTCATCGTTAATAGCAGGTTCGGTATCAAAAAATGCCCTGCAGAAATTATTGCTTCAAAATGCCGAAAGGTTGAAAGAATTAAAAGGAATCAACCAAACCTCTGCAATTCTGAACAAGTCGAAAACATTGGAAGAAGCCATTCAGAAAATTGTGGATATTTTGCCCGAATCGTGGCAGTATACCAGCGATACTGTGGCGCGAATAAAATACAACAAACGGGAATATACCAGCGCAAATTTCAGGGAAACTCCCTGGATGATGCAGCAATCGTTTGAATTGCCGGGCAAAAAGAAAGGGGTACTTGAAATTTATTATCTGAAACAGTACCCCGACGAATACGAAGGGCCTTTTCTGAAGGAAGAGCGCGAACTGCTGGAAAATATAGCCAGCCTCATATCGGGCTCGGCTACCCGGAGCATCTTCAAAAAACTGAATCGCGAAAACATCGAACGGTTAAAAGAACTCAAGGCAATCAACAAAACTTCAAAAATTATTGAAGAGGGAAAACCGGTTGACGAAACCCTGCAGGAAATATGTGCATTGTTGCCCAAATCATGGCAGTATCCGAAATTTACCGCTGCCCGCATAAAGTTTAAAGAGAAAACCTATGTAAGCCGGGAGTTTCGGGAAACCAGATGGGTGCAAACCGAGCATTTTGTGACCATCGATAATAAAAAAGGAACCATTGAAGTTTTTTATCTCAAGGAGTTTCCACCGGAAGATGAAGGGCCGTTTCTGTATGAGGAACGAAACCTGCTGATCAACATCAGCAAACTGATTACCGGTTATTTAAACAATTACAAAGGCCG
>JAFGDX010000006.1 GCA_016931875.1 Prolixibacteraceae bacterium | reverse complement strand
TCGAATTTTATGAGTGCAATGGCCAAAGGGAATGTGGCCTTGTCGGTAAGTTTAACCGCCGTAGCCACATTGGCTGCCACTTTTATGACACCCTTAAATTTTGCTGTTTGGGGAAAACTATACTTAAACCAGTACAATGCTTCTGCCGGCGCCGGAAATTATCTTGTGCCAATAGAAATTGATTTTCTGCAAATGGTGCAAACCGTAGTGATTTTGCTTGGAATTCCGGTTGTTTTAGGTGTATTGTTTGCCCAGTATCTCCCCCGTTTTACCCGGCGGATTAAAAAACCAATCCGGCAACTGTCCATTATTATTTTTATCGCATTTGTTATCATTCTACTCTCGGCCAACTTCGACCATTTTATGAAATTCATCCACCTGGTATTTATTATTGTACTAATACACAACGCGCTGGCATTGGGAACAGGTTTTTCAATTGCCACGTTATTCCGTCTTCCCAGAATTGACCGGCGAACCATTTCACTGGAAACCGGAATTCAAAACTCAGGGCTGGCTTTGGTTTTAATGTTTAATCCCAAAATATTTCCACCCGAACTCGAATTGGGCGGTATGACAATTATTGCCGCCTGGTGGGGCGTATGGCATATTATCAGCGGATTGGCCATCTCCACAATCTGGGCAAAAAAACCATTAACACAGCCTGCAACAACATGAAATACGAAAAATGGTCGTTTGGATACTGGTGCCTGAAAAAATACGTGTCATTTGCCGACTGGCTCATTCATAAAAAAACAATTGTAAACGGTAAAGAAAAAATCCCCAAAAACAAACCCATTCTTTTTGCGCCAAATCATCAGAACGCACTCGCCGACCCCTTGGCCATTCTTTTGCATACCCGTTTTCAACCGGTTTGGTTGGCCCGTGCCGATATTTTTAAATCGAAAACCATTTCTGTAATTCTGAAATTTTTAAAAATAATGCCGGTTTACCGTTTGCGCGATGGAAAAGAAAATCTGGCTAAAAACGATCAGACTTTTGCAGATTCGATAAAAGTTTTGGAGAATAATTTTGCTTTAGCCCTGTTTCCAGAAGCCGCCCATTCTGGAAAACGACAGATGCTGGTTCACAAAAAAGCGGTTCCCCGCATTGTTTTTATGGCCGAAGAAAAGGCAAATTATGAGCTTGATATCCAAATTATTCCTGCCGGGATTTATTACAGCCACTACTGGAAATTCAACCGGACGGTAATTGTAAATTTTGGCGACCCGATTCGTGTAAAAGATTATCTGGAAGAATACCAGGCGAATCCGAACGCGGCAACACTTTCATTGCGTGAAAAAATTGCCGACTCTATTCGGCCACTTATAATCAATATAAAAAGCAAAAAGTTTTACACCGATTTTGAAAATATACGGGAAATTTACGGTAAACATTTCCTTTCTCGTTCCGGTAAAAAATTTTCACCGGTAAACCTGTTTAAATCCGATCAGAACCTGGTTCGTCAACTCGATAAACTTGAAACTGAGCACCCGCAGGAAACAGAACAACTGATTTTTCAACTGAATGCGTATCTGAAAAAAATAAAAATCCATAAACTCCGGAGCTGGGTGCTTGAAAAACAAAAAAACAATTTTCTGCACATGGCCGGAAACAGTCTGTTGTTACTTGCCGGGTTGCCGGTATTTCTCTACGGTTTCCTGCTGAATGCGATCCCGTTTTTTACCATCGACAGGCTGATACGCAAAAAGATAAAAGACTGGACTTTCTGGAGTTCATTTTTCCTTGTTGCGGGTATTTTGCTTTTCCCGGTGGTGTACCTGCTCGAATTTATTGCATTGGGTTGGCTGCTTCCCTCGGTTGGCTTGAAACTTCTTTTCGTGGTGAGTTTGCCTTTTGCAGGAAAACTGGCTTTTAACTGGTATATTTTACTTCGTAAAACGATTGGGAGAATACGCCTTTTTAAACTGAAAACATTCAGGAAAAAAGAATACCATGAATTGAATCAGCAACAGAAAAATCTTTTTGACCAACTGAACAACCTGATTCCGGTTTAAAAACTTTTACCTATTTTTAACCTAAACATTAACACAGCTGCCAATGCCCGAAAAATTAAAAGACATTCTGTTCCCCATAGAAAAGGTTGAACTTTTTGGCCGTGTTCTGAAAGAAGAATATCCGGCATTTGATTCCAAAAAATTTGTCAACTCGGTATGCGACGAAAAATGGCCCGAAAGGGAACTAAAAGAAAAAATGCGGCACACCACCCTGTGTTTACACAAATTTTTACCGGAAAATTTTTCTGAAGCGGTTGCAATCCTGCAGGCCATTGTTCCAAAGGTCACCGGTTTTGAAGCCATCGTTCTGCCCGATTATGTGGAAGTTTATGGAATTGATTACCCTGAAATTTCGGTTCCGGCATTGGGTGTTTTAACCACATGCGGTTCATCAGAATATGGCATCCGCCCATTTTTGAACAAGGATTTGAAAGGCACCATGAAATACATGCTGGCGTGGGCCGGCAACAAAGATTATAAAGTACGCCGTTTTGCCAGCGAAGGTTGCCGCCCCCGCCTGCCATGGGGAATGGGCGTTCCGGCATTGAAAAAAGATCCGTCGCTGATTCTTCCCATTCTGGAAAAATTGAAAGATGACCCGGAAGAGTTTGTACGAAAAAGTGTGGCCAACAACCTGAATGACATTTCAAAAGACCACCCGGAGTTGGTTCTCGATATTTGCGAACGCTGGCAGGGAAATTCAAAAAATACCGACTGGATTATCAAACAAGCCTGCCGCACGCTTTTGAAACAGGGAAACAAACGGGCCATGCTGCTTTTCGGATTTGCCAACCCCGGCCAGATGCAAATTGAAAATCTGCAATTCACTGATCTTTCACCCAAAATTGGCGACGAAATATCTTTTTCCTTCAATTTAAACCTGTCAACCAAAAAGAAACAAAAAGTACGGCTGGAATACATTGTTCATTTTGTAAAATCAACCGGAAAAACATCACCCAAAGTTTTTCAAATGAAAGAAGTTGTATTACCACCCGGAGTTCATCCGGTGCAGAAAAAACACTCGTTTGTCAACATGTCGACACGCAAACATTTTGCGGGCAAACACACATTTCAGATTGTGGTGAACGGGGAAGTAAAAGCGGAAGAAACTGTTTTGCTGAATTGACTATCTCTTTCTTTTCGATCGCTTTTGGCGGGGTTTGCTGCGTTTAAATTTATCGGTATATGTTTTTTTTATGCCTGTTTTTCTTTTCTTTTCGTGAAATGCGCCCTGGTATGTTGGGTCGTCAATCTTTCGTTGCCGGTCGATTTCCCTGAGCTGCCGCTGCTTTTCATCAAAATCGGTTTCCACAATTTCAACTTCTGAAGGAATCTCTTCAACAAAAATTTCCATCCGAATCAGTTCTTCAATCTTTTTCAAATGCCATTCATCCGCGGGGGTGATCAATGTAACCGCGTCGCCTTTGTTTCCGGCACGTGCAGTCCTGCCAATTCGGTGAATATAATCATCATAATTGTTCGGGATGTCGAAATTAATCACATGGCTCACCAAACTTGCATCGAGTCCGCGTGCCGAAACATCGGTAGAAATTAAAATTCTTACTTCGCCTGCCTTAAAAGCCTGAATGGCATTAATCCGTGTATTTTGTCCCTTGTTGGAATGCAAAATCCGTTTTTCGCCCTCTGTTTTTCGTTTAATTACTTTAAAAACGCCTTCCGCGTGTTCTTTTGTTTTCACAAAAATAATTACCCTCGAAAATGTGTTTTCATCTTTCAGAAGATGCTGGATTAAATTCAGTTTTGTACGGTAATTTGGAACCCTGTAAACTTTCTGGGTAACCAGGTCTACTGGTGTTGCGGATGGAGCAACCCCCACCTTTTCAAAATGATCGAGAAATTCTTCAGCCATTTTTTCCACAGTTTCGGGAAAGGTAGCCGAAAAAAGCAGGTTCTGCCGGCGACGTGGAAGAATTTCCTGGAGTTGCTTTAGTTGGGGTAAAAATCCCATGTCGAGCATCCGGTCGGCTTCGTCAATAACCAGGTACTTTATTTTTTTCAGCGATAGCACACCTGCGCGGTACAAATCCCAAAGCCTGCCCGGGGTGGCCACCAAAATATCAATTCCGGGAGTAACCAGTTCGGCATGTTTGGTCCAGCCAATTCCACCAAAAACGGCAGCATGTCTTAAATCGGAATACGAAGTGAGTTCCTGCACATCTTCTCCCACCTGGATAGACAATTCGCGTGTTGGCACCAAAATCAACACCCGCGGATCAACTCCTTCGGCCTTTTTAAGTTTGGTAAACAGAGGCAGAAGATAGGCGGCTGTTTTTCCGGTTCCGGTTTGTGCTATTCCCACCACATTTACACCCGAATTGATTTTCGGAATGGCTTTCTGTTGGATAGGAGTTGGCTCAACAAAACCAATTTCATCCAATGCCTTTAAAATGGCTTTTGATATTTTTAAATCTTCAAAGGATTTTTTCATGGCACAAAAATAGTAAAATCAGCCACTACCTCAACTTATACATTTTCCCGGGAAGGGCGACAAGAACATTTTTAAACTCAAGGTTTAAAAGCATGGCCGAAGTGCGGCTTACCGGCAATCCCATTTCGGCTGAAATCTGATCGATAAATAGTGTCCCGTTTTCTTTCAGAAGATTTACTACTTTTTCCTCTTCGGCAGTTAAATCGACAAATAAACTGGGTTGCAGGGCTTTCCCCTTATTCTCTGCTTCCCAGCCCATAAAAAACTCAAGGTCGTCAATGCCCGTAATTAAACTTGCACCGTTATTCCGGATAAGCTTGTTACACCCCTGCGAATACATATCGCCGGCTCTCCCCGGAAACGCAAAAACATCGCGGTTGTATGAAAAAGCAATGTCGGCAGTAACCAGCGCGCCGCCTTTTTCTGCCGATTCAATAACCAATGTAGCATCAGCCAATCCGGCAATAATACGATTACGACGCAAAAAATTAGGTGGGTCAATTTTGGTTTCACTCGGAAAGTCGGTCAGGATACCACCATTCTCCAGCATTTTTAAAGCAATTTCTTTATGCAACGAGGGATACAATTTATCCAGACCGTGGGCAACCACCCCCACCGTGGGCAACCCGTATTTCAACGCTGATTTGTGTGCATGGATATCAATTCCGTATGCCAGCCCGCTGACAATCAAAACCGAGTAATTCCGTTCCGAAAACTGCCTGATTAACTCGTCGCAAACCTGTTTTCCGTAATCTGTTGCATTTCGGGTTCCAACAACCGAAACCACCCGTTCCATATCCAGGTTCATGTTTCCCTGTGTGTAAATCAGCACCGGCGCATCGGCACAGTTTTTTAACCGTCGCGGATAATTTTTATCGGTATAAAAAATCACGCCAATGTTCTTATTCTGAATAAATTCAAGCTCTTTTTCGGCCCGTTTAAATACCTCTTTATTTTTAATTCTCCGGGCATTTACTTCCCCAATTCCCGGAATTTTTTTAAGTGTGTTTTCCGATTCTCTGAAAATATTTTCCACACTTCCTGCATAGGCAACCAAATTTCGGGCAAGGACTCCGCCTACCCCCGGAATCATTGAAAGTGCAATCTGGTAAATCAGCTTTTCGTTCATTGTCATTTGAGGGATTACAATTAAATTCCTAAAATATTATTCAACGCCTCCTGCATTTGTCTCCGTTCATCTTTTGAAAGAGCGGTTAAACTTACCGATGGATATTCTGCCATTCCTCTTTTGGTTTTCACAACAAACGTGAGATCCGACATTTTCCCGGCCATCGAATTTTCAAAATATGCATTTTGAAGCATGTACTGCGGAAATTCAATGGAGTTGTATTGTCCCTTTCCAAAACGAACCGCTTTGTAATATCTCAGCAGAATTTTGTTATTTGCATTGCTAAAATAAATGTAATGGTAATCGGCCACCTGAAAATACAAAAACCAGAGCGCAAAAATACCCACCATTGCAATACCGTAAATGGTAAAATCAAAAAGAAATAATACAAGCGCCGCAATGGCAATAAACACACTTACCATATAAAACAACTTGCGCAATTTTATAACTCGTTTTTTATTTTCAATCTTCATTTGTTGTTCTGTAAATTCAAAGATTCAGGTTGCCAAAAAAATGGTTTCAAAATTGAAAAAGCAAAAATATTTTAACTTTACCGCAATTTAGCAGCTAAGTATGGGAAATTCAAAAATTTATTCCAAAATAATTTTCAGCCGTTCGCTGGAAGATGAACTGATTCCCTGGATAAATAAATATCCGAAAGGAAAAATTTTTCTGGCTACCGAAACAACCGTCGATCAACTTTGGATTTCAAAACTGAATTCCTTTTTCTCGCGGCAGGGAATTCCGAAAGTGGTCATTCCTTCGGGCGAGAACAATAAAAAAATTGAATCGGTAGCCCAAATATGGAAGTTTCTGTCGGATAACGGCGGAGACAGAACATCGCTTTTGATAAATGTTGGCGGGGGAATGCTGACCGATTTGGCTGGTTTTGCGGCTACAACGTTTAAACGCGGCATCGATTTTTTGAATGTTCCCACCACATTGCTTTCGCAGGTTGACGCATCGGTTGGCGGAAAAACGGGTATCAATTTTAACGGGCTGAAAAACGAAATTGGTACTTTTAAAGAGCCCGTTGCAGTAATCATCAACACCGATTTTTTGAAAACCATCAACCGTGAAAATTTTATTTCGGGTTTTGCTGAAATGATAAAACATGGTTTGATTCACAGTCCGGAACATTTGGAAGAGTTGAAAACTTTTGACTTTGAAAATACCGACTACGATCTTTTACAGGAAATCATCCGGCATTCGGTGAATGTAAAAGAATATTTTGTAAGCAACGACCTGACTGAACAAAACATCAGGAAGGCACTGAATTTTGGCCACACAGCAGGGCACGCTTTCGAAAGTTTTGCAATGGAACAAAACCGTCCCGTTTTACACGGGTTCGCAGTGGCTTACGGAATGATTGCAGAACTGTTTCTTTCGGTTGAAAAGTGCGGTTTCCCAAAAAATGATTTTCAAAAATTAAATGAATGGCTACTCAGCATTTATGGCAAATTTGAAATTTCAGAAAATGATTTTGAACGCCTTTTTGAACGGATGACCCATGACAAAAAAAATGAATCGGGCAGGATCAATTTTACCCTTTTGCCGGCAACCGGGCAGATTGAAATCAACCAAAACTGCGAAAAAGAGTTGATTTTTGAGGCACTAAAATATTACAAACAGTTATAGTTTTAACCACAGCGAGCTCAGCAAA
This sequence comes from Prolixibacteraceae bacterium, assembly GCA_016931875.1. Taxonomy (GTDB): domain Bacteria; phylum Bacteroidota; class Bacteroidia; order Bacteroidales; family Prolixibacteraceae; genus Draconibacterium. The sequence continues at coordinate 635 of JAFGDX010000006.1, read as the reverse complement.
TTGAAAATGAAATACCAGGTTTCAGCAGAAATAAAACAGGTAAAAGCAACCATAAATCTCCCTTCCTCAAAAAGTATAAGTAACCGGGTACTGATTATTAACTCATTGTGTTTTAATCCATATCCCATCCTGAATTTATCAGACAGCGATGATACCAAAGTTTTATGGGCCGCATTAAACTCCAATAACCATAAATTCGATATTGGGCACGCCGGAACCGCCATGCGTTTTCTCACGGCTTTCCTTTCAAAAATTGTGGGCGAATGGGAAGTTACCGGTTCGGAGCGGATGAAACAACGCCCGATAAAAATTCTGGTTGACGCATTAATTCAACTGGGTGCCCGAATTGAATATCTGGAAAACGAGGGTTGCCCGCCTCTTAAAATTTATGGTTCGCACTTAAAAGGCCAAACACTTGAACTCGACGGAAGCATTTCAAGCCAGTACATTTCGGCGCTTTTAATGATTGCTCCAACCATTGAAAACGGATTGACATTAAAACTAACCGGCAACATTACTTCAGGTTCCTACATTGAACTTACGCTGAAATTGATGCAGAAATTTGGGATTCGGTACCGCTGGGAAGGAAATGAAATTCATGTTCCGGAACAAAATTATTTTCCCATGGAATTTAC
>JAFGDX010000464.1 GCA_016931875.1 Prolixibacteraceae bacterium | reverse complement strand
GTTTTGCTTTTCAAAAGGGAACGAATCTGCTCTTCGCTTTCTTCAGGCGGAGAGATGATAAATCCGTCAACCTGCCCCTGTTGCAGGACTTCGATTTGTTTTTTTGAATTTTCAGCTTTTTCATCTGAACTGCAAAACATAACCCTGTAGCCATGCAGCGAGGCCTCTTTTTCAATTTCGCGTCCCAGTTTTCCAAAAAACGGATTGGCAATATCGGCAATAATTAAACCTAAGGTATTGGTTTTTCCGGTCCGCAAGCCCTGTGCTATCTGGTTGGGTCGGTAGTTCAGTTCTTTTGCCAGTTTCAGTACTTTCTTCTGAACTTCCTCGCTGATGCGGTGTTCCCTTGCTTTTCCATTCAGAACAAGAGAAACCAGTGTTTTAGAAACACCAAGCTTTTGGGCAATATCGTTTAATGAAGTTTTTTTCATATTGCTGTTACCTATTTAACGACCAGAGATTCAAAAATAAGGCTTTATACATAAATATCATTATTCTCCACATAACCATTTTGTGTTAAATATGATGGAGCAAAATACTACCAGAGCGAACAATCCTGTTCCAAAGCTAATCACAGATGCCTTATATTTCATTTTCACTATCCTTCTAATGTTCTGCCCACTGACAGGCACTTATTTTAAATTCAGAAAAAACAGCTTTGAAAGATGATTTCAGCGGACTGCATGCGTAAACGCCAACCCTCGCCATTTCGAATGATAGGTGCATGTGTAAAATACGCATTTGTTTATATTGAATGCCATCGGCTGAATTTTCCACCAAAAAGTCCTGGCCCCTGCGGCTCAGCCGGTACCACATTTCTGTGTCCTCAGCCGGTATGTCGCTGGTTGCCCAGTCGGAATATCCCAGATTTGTTGCAACAGAACCCAGCCGGGCAAAATTTGTATTTTCATATTCAACCGAAACTTTTAACCAGTTTTCACTATTCTGGTACAGCAAAATACCGCACTGATCGTAGAGTAAATTGTATGCAAACTGTGTTTTTACACTAAAAGTAAAATCTCCTTTTATTTCGGTAAGAAATCCAGGTGCGTTATCGTTTCTGAACCCATAATGTGTACGTTGCCACAAATCGGTACCGGGCTCGGTTTCCATCACCAGCACATCATCTGTCAGTTCAAACCTGGCGGGTTTATTCAACCATTTGTAATGTTGTAAATTTGACAAATTCATTGAAATTTCAATTTACTATTGTTTCACCTGATGAACGCTGCAGTTGTACCTCAATTGCGATTAAATATTATTAACCGCTGAGTTTACCAAAATTAAAACCCCGGCAGTTCAATCAGGATTCTATCAAATTAACAGCAGATGAAAAACTTTTGCCTCACTTTTGTTGGCTGTTTCTAATATAATATTGACTTTACCGGATTTAATCAGGTTATAATATTTTTCATCACAGCAAAAAGGAAGGTAATTTATTTAAAATCCTTCCGGTATTCCGAGGGGGTTTTTTTCATAATAACCTTAAAATAGTGGTTAAAATTTGCCAGGTTGTTGTAGCCGCACTCATAACAAATGTGTGTAACCGGTTTATCGGTTTCGGCGAGCAATTTGGCGGCAATTCCAATCCTCACGCTTTTTACATATTCCATAAAGGTTTGGCTGGTTTTCTTTTTGAAATAACGGCAAAACGAACTGGGTTCCATATACACGAGTTTTGCGGCATCTTTCAAATTTATTCCCTCCTGTACATTCTGAAAAACATATTCATAAATTTTATCAATCTGCTCACGATCTTTGTCGTAGGTATTTGGTAATGCCGAGGGGAGCGCCAGGTATTCACGGTCTTCGATTTTTAGCAGCAGGTTAAATACTTTTAACAACTGAATATATCTCTCCAGGCCCTTCAATTCTACCATCCGGTTGAGTGAGGCGGCCACCTTTTCGGTTTTAGGGCCTTTAAAAAGGATTCCGCTGTGGGCTTTTTTCAGCAAATCGACCACATCCTCCAGTTCGGGGATATTAAAAAAATCGGAACTGATAATATTTTCATAAAAATGGGTGACCACACACTCCGGTTCCATGCCTTCATCCGTTTCGAGCACTTCCCAGCAATGCGAAATATTGGGCCCCAGCAAAACCAAATCTCCGGGGGTATAACTCGAAATATGGTTTCCGACAATTCTTCGTCCTGATCCCGCAGTAATCAAATTCAACTCAAAATTTTTATGCGAATGGATCTTTTCCGAATTTGGATCCATTTTCAGGCGCCGCGTAATAAATGAGTGTTTGTTGGGTACAAAAATTTTCTCGTATACAAATTCCACCGTAAATATTTTTTAACCTTAAAAACGTAAATATAACAGGTTTGTTTGATATTTAAGTCAAAATTCAATGTAAATAAAACAATATACAAGAAGCAATACGCTCCAAATACTTGTTCCTTTGTGTTAAAGGTTTGGAATCATCCAAAATCGTTACAATAACATAACAAAATCAACAAAATAGCACATGCACTTACATTTACGCGGAATAATTCCCCCTATAATTACCCCGCTCAAAAACGAAAATGAACTTGACGGGCAGGGATTGGAACAATTGATTGAGTATTTAATTTCGGGCGGCGTTCATGGTTTGTTTTTGCTGGGCACCACCGGAGAAGCCACCAGTTTAAGTTACCAGTTGCGCAAGGAGTTTATTGAAATGGCCTGCGCCATTATTAACAAACGAATACCGGTGATGGTGGGTATTACCGATACCTGCGTTACGGGATCGATTGAAATGGCAGCTGTTTCAAAAAATGCAGGTGCCGATGCGCTGGTGGTTTCTACGCCCTATTACCTGCCCATGTCGCAACAGGAATTTGGCGATTATCTTGAATATCTTGCACCAAAATTACCACTGCCCTACCTGCTGTATAATATGCCCAGCTGTACAAAAATGCACATATCGGTGGAAACCGTGAAACGGGCCAGGAAACTTGGAGCTGTAGGCATCAAGGACAGTTCGGGCGATTTGGGATATTTATACGGGCTAATTGAAGAATTTAAGACTGAACCTGATTTTTCGGTAATATGCGGAACAGAGCTGTTTATACCCGAAACGGTGATTTTTGGAGGAAGAGGGGCCATTGCCGGCGGAGCCAATATTTTTCCCCGTGTTTTTGTTGAGCTTTATGAAGCTGCCTTGGCAAATGATTTGCGGAAAATAGAACGCTTGCGAGACATTGTTATTCAAATTGAGAAAAAAATATATAATATTGGTGCCGATAATTCAAAATATATAAAAAGTATTAAAAGCGCGCTGTCGGTGCTGGGAATATGCAACGATTTTGTTGCCCAACCCTTTCAGCGATTCGGAAAAAGTGAACATGAACAAATGGAACATAATATAAAGGAATTGAATACAACTTTCGCCGAAATTCAGGCAGAAATGCGCACCCTAAAATTGAAAAACTAATATGAAACTGCCACTAATCGACCTGATTGTTTTTCTTATTATAACCCTTGGGAATGTATTGTTTGGCGCAAGTTTTTATTTTAACAACAAAACATCGAGCCAGTTTACTTCCGGTGGCGGGAAACTCCCATCGTGGGTAGTGGGCATGTCAATTTTTGCCACATTTGTCAGCAGCATTAGTTTTCTGGCTTTGCCCGGAAAAGCCTACATGAGCGACTGGAATGCCCTTGTTTTTAGTTTTGCCATTCCGGTGGCGGCCATTCTTGCCGTGAAATTTTTTGTTCCGCTGTATCGCGGGTTGGGTAGTATTTCGGCATACAATTACCTGGAGGTCAGATTTGGAACATGGGCACGTATTTATGCATCGCTCTGTTATATTTTAACCCAGCTAATGCGAACCGGCGCCATTCTTTTATTGCTGGCACTGCCGTTAAATGCCTTGTTTGGGTGGAATATCAGAACCATTATTATTGTCACCGGAATTGCGGTTACCGCCTACTCCATGCTTGGCGGAATACAGGCCGTAGTATGGACTGACGCCATTCAGGGAATTATTCTTGTTGTTGGCGCAATTGCATGTGCGGCAATACTATCCTTTTCGATGCCCGAGGGACCGGCGCAGGTTTTTGAAATTGCCGCCGCAAACAACAAATTCAGCCTGGGAAGTTTTAGTGCAAGCATTTCGGAATCTACATTTTGGGTTGTGCTTATTTACGGATTGTTTATTAACCTTCAAAATTATGGTATTGACCAAAATTTTGTGCAGCGTTACATGACCACCAGCACCGTAAAAAAAGCAAAATCGTCCGCCATGTTTGGTGCCTTGTTGTACCTGCCTGTTTCGTTAATTTTCTTTTACATTGGAACGGCACTCTATTCATACTACACCGCGCAGCCCGATTTACTGCCTGCCGAACTAAAAGTTGCCGGCACCGGCGACAAAGTCTTTCCGCATTTTATTGTAAACGGATTACCGCGCGGAGTTACCGGGCTGCTGATTGCTGCAATATTTGCTGCCGGAATGAGTACCGTTTCAACCAGTATTAACAGCACCGCAACCATTATTTTATCAGACTACTACCAGCGTTATTTTGAAAAAAACACCAACGAAAAATCAGAAATGAAAGTGTTGTACATTTCTTCCATAATTTTTGGAGCGCTCGGCGTTATCATTTCCCTGTCGCTGGTGGGTGTTGAAAGTGTTCTGGATGCCTGGTGGTCGCTCGCTTCCATATTCAGCGGTGGTATGCTTGGTTTGTTTCTGCTGGCATTTCTTTCAAAAAAAGTTCGAAACATCGATGCCGCTGTTGGCGTAATTACAGGAGCATTGGTTATAATTTGGATGAGTTTGTCGCCGCTCTATTTTACAAGCGAAAAAATGCTGGCCTTTAAAAGCCCGTTTCACAGCAATCTCACCATCGTTATCGGAACTTTGGTTATATTCTTTGTTGGATTTATTCTAATGAAACTCTTTTCAGGAAAAAGAGAGGAAAAAACTTTTCAAAAAAATACCTGATATGAAAACATTTGCATTTTTTATTACACTTCTGATGGTTACCGGTCTTTCCGCGCAACAACCTTTTAACGGTAAAGATGCCATTGTAAAAGAAGAATTTATATATCAAAGTGAAGACGTTTCGTTTCCAAGTTGCCACGCATCAACCATTGAAGAAATGGAAGGTGGATTAATTGCTGCCTGGTTTGGCGGAACGCATGAAAAAAATCCGGATGTTGGGATTTGGGTAAGCCGTTTTGTAAACGGAAAATGGACAACACCTGTTGAAGTAGCCAACGGTGTTCAGCACAAAACGCTGCGCTACCCCACCTGGAACCCGGTGCTGTTTAATTACGGAGATGAAATATTTCTTTTTTATAAAGATGGCCCGGATCCCAGAACATGGTGGGGCGAATACGTTATATCAAAAGACAATGGGGTGACATGGTCGCAAAGCATCCGCTTGCCCGAAGAAATTGCCGGCCCCATAAAAAACAAACCGGTTTTGTTGGCCAACGGCGATTTGCTTTGCCCTTCAAGCACCGAAGACAATGGCTGGCAAATTCACATGGAAATTACCCCCGACCGGGGCAAAACATGGGAACGCACTCCACCTTTAAACGACGGCAAAAAATACAGGGTTATTCAGCCTACCATCCTGGTTCACCCTGACGGAAAATTACAGGCGCTGTGCCGAAGCGGAAATAAGCAGATAATAACCACCTGGTCGGATGATAACGGCAGAACCTGGACAGAACTCGAACCTCTCGATTTAACTATTCCCAACTCAGGAATTGATGCCGTAACCCTGAAAGACGGAAGGTTTGTTTTGGTTTACAACAACGTGGATCCCGGAAAATCATGGGGCGACCGAAACATTTTAAATTTTGCTGTTTCTGATGACGGAATCAACTGGAAAGCCGCTGTGCTTCTGGAAAATGATCCGGACAAAGACGGAGAATATTCCTATCCGGCAGTAATTCAAACCAACGACGGGCTGGTTCATATAACATATACCTGGAACCGGAAACTCATCAAACATGTAGTGATCGATCCGGAAAAACTGCAAACAAAAGCAATGACAAATGGTTTGTGGCCAAACCGGTGACAAAGTAATTTTTAAAACGCAACATTAGCGTTTATTTTTCAAGCCAGTTCTGCCATAAATCAGCAAAACCGGCTTTTGCATTTGTACCAACTACCAAAAACGATTGTATAATGAAACGGATTTTTATTCTGATTTTTGTCCTGAATTTTCATTCAGGTTTTGCTCAAAAGGATAATGTAGGAGAACTGGTTCGCATAAAATACAATCATCCCGGGTTAATTACCGATTTGGGAGTTGGTTTGTGGGCATGGCCATTTCCTGTTGATTACGACCACGACGGCGACCTGGATTTGCTTGTTAACTGCCCCGATCACCCGTTCAACGGAATCTGGTTTTTCGAAAATAAAACCGGAGGAAAGTCCCCCGTATTTACACCGCCTGTGAAACTTGCCCAAAGCCAGCGAAACATGCAAATTTCAAATACAAACGGCAAGTACAAAGTAATGCTGCCCGGGGTGGCATTTCCCCGTTTTTTTGAAACTTTTTTTGATGAACCGGATACCTTGTTCAACGAAAGTTTTTATGAATCGATTGTAAAAAAGCCACGTTTCAATTTATGGCGGTACGTTGATTATGAAAACGACGGCGACCTCGACATAGTGATTGCCATTGACGACTGGCAGGATTATGGCTGGGACAATGCTTTTAACGCAAAAGGAGAATGGACCAACGGCCCGTTGCACGGAACAATTTACTGGATTGAACAAACCGGCAGCGATAAATATGCCGCACCAAAACCCGTAACAGCCGGCGGTAAAAAAATAGATACATACGGAATAACAGGAGCCAATTTTAATGACTTT
>JAFGDX010000463.1 GCA_016931875.1 Prolixibacteraceae bacterium | reverse complement strand
TACTGTTGTTTCAACCAAAATCAACATAAAACAACAATTACAAATAATTTATTAACCATTTAAAATTCGAATAAAATGAAAACAAAAATTGTAAGTTTAATGGCCCTTTTTATGATGGGTGCATTGTCCGTTTTTGCAGGAAATAAAACGGAAAAAATAAAAGTTTACGGAAACTGCGGAATGTGCGAAAGCCGCATCGAAAAAGCGGTAAAAGGAGTTGAAGGTGTATTGGAAGCCGACTGGAACAAGGAAAGCAAAATGCTGGAAGTAACCTTCGACGACGCCAAAACTGATCTTCATAAAGTGCATATGGCGGTTGCAAAAGTAGGGCACGACACCGACCTGCATAAAGCCAAAGACGAAGTGTACAACAACCTGCCGGCATGTTGCAAATATGAACGTGCGGCTGAAAGCACAAAAGATTCCCATGAAGGACATCAACATTGATCGACTAAACACCGGGACTGTTACCAACATGACAGTCCCTTTTTTTTCAAAAAACAGGCAGATATAAACTGAATTACTCCAGCTTCACGGCTTTCCAGGGTGTCAGTTCTCCGTTGTTTTCAGCGGTTCCTGTCATCAAGTTATCCTCAACCCGGCACTTGTAATTTACCTTGTTACATGTAAAACTGAACATGTTTCCCAGCAGTTTTCCGTTTGAAATATCATAATATCTCCACCCTTTTTTCATTGTTCCGGAAACCGTTTGGAATTTCTGGGTCAGTATCAGTTCACCGATGTCGCTTTTCCAGGTTCCTTCAACTTTGGCGGGCACTATCCACAGGTAGGCCGTGTTCCAGCTGATTGATTCATCATCAATCACTTTCATGTCGTCGTAGGGCCAGTCCTGCATCGAAAAGGTGTTGGTAATGATCCGGGTTCCTGGTTTGAGTGCCAGAAGTTTGGGCCGCAACTTCCGGTTTATTTCGGGTAGAAGAAACATGGTGATCACCGTAGCTTTCGACAAATCATATTCATAAAAATCAGCTTTCACAAAATTTGTTTTCCCTGCCACCCCTTCCCTGGCAGCATTCTCTTTTGAGAATTCAACCATTTTCGGGTTAAATTCAACACCTTCCGCCCGAATGCCACGCCGTGCCGCGGCAATCACAATTCGCCCGTCGCCCGAACCCAAATCGATCAAAAAATCATCAGGGGTTAATTTGGCCATACTTATCATTGTGTCAACAAGCGACATTGGTGTGGGGTACCAAATTACATCTTTTCCTGCCTGTCCCAACTCCGGTTGGTAGTTACCGGTTTCTACCCTGCTTTGACAAAACACGAGTCCCGGAAGAAACAACAACATTGTTCCCAAAAATACCGGCATCAAAAATTTCCTGGTTTTCATTCCGCTTTAGTTTGATTCAACATTTCTTATTTCACATTTCAGTTTATTTTTAATTGTTCCATACCAGGCCTGTGTAACTGTTTCTGTTTAACCTTATTGTTTCTGAATTGCCAAATAAATATACGGCATTTAAAATTCAAAAAAACGATAAAAACGTATTTTATGAGGTACTGTTTTTGCTGAGAGGGTTGACATGGGGCAGATATTGCAACCCGCATTTGGAAGTTTGGCTCAGTTTCGGTTTTTACAAGGTGCGGAAAACTATCGATTTGAAAAAAAATTATCAAATCGATACAGTTTTTTAAATACACAATTTTTCAAATGTCACCAAACCAGATACTTAAATATTCATTTTGATTATGGCACCCGCTTTGAATAAAAGACAACGAAGTCCTGAATTATCAGGCAACCTTAAGCACAATCCGTTGTGTAAGAAAAAAAGTAGTATTAATTAAAAATTTAAAGCATTATGAAAACAAAAGTATTGAGTTTATTTGTCCTGTTTATGTTGGGTGTTTTTACGATTTTTGCTGAAGAAACAACCGAAACGTTTGAAGTAAAAGGTGGAGATTGTGAAGAATGTAAAACACACATTGAAAGCACAGCAACCGCAATAGAAGGGGTTGCAGCGGCCGAATGGAATGTGGAAACCAAACAACTTACGGTAGTTTTTGACAATGAAGTTGCCACTTTGGACGGCATTGAAATGGGAATTGCCCAGGCCGGAAATGATACTCCAAACTACAAAGCCTCGGAAGAAGCTTACAATGCACTTCCCGAATGCTGCAAATATGAAAGAGAAGAGTAAGCCATTCCCGGGGTTATTTTTTTGGTTCTTCGGTTGAACTGAAACCAATCAAAAAATCCAAAAAGGAGGTTGTCTTTTTGACAAAAAAGTTCAAATTGATAAACCTCCTTTTTTCAGAAAAAAAGATTCATAAAAAAACGGCAGCAAAAACAGGAAAGGCACTTTTAAAAATTAAACAATAATAAGCCAATATCCCGTTTACATATTACACAACGAATTACTTTATGTAATGTAAATTTTACTGCTATGAAAACAAAAGTATTGAGTTTACTAACACTGATGCTAATCGCGGTTTCGGTTTTCGCAGAAAATAAATCGGCAACATTTACCGTAAAGGGTGGAGATTGCGATGAATGTAAAACTTATATCGAAGAATCTGCCCTTTCCGTTCAGGGAGTGGCAATAGCCGACTGGGATAAGGAATCGAAAGAATTGCAGGTAGTTTTCGACGACAGCAAAACCAATGTCGACGCCATTCAGCAAGCGATTGCCAAACGTGGGAATGATACGCCAAACCACAAAACAGATAATGAAGCTTACAACAGGCTTCCGGAATGTTGCAAATACGAAAGATAAATTCGTTTTGCACAAAAAAACAGGGCTGCACAGCCCTGTTTCATTTTCCAAACCTTTTTAAGCCACTATTCAATATTTAAATTTATTTAAAATGGATACAATATCAGACGGCTTAAAAGGTATTTTGCGGAAATCACCGCAACAACAACAAACAGAGCAATTTGAAGTAAAAATGATTTGCCGGGGCTGTGGTGCATATATTGAGAAAACAGTTCTTGGAATTGAAGGAGTGGATTATGTGGATTGCAACCACAAAACAGGGTTGGTTACCGTACGTTTTTTTTCATCAGAAACCAGTTTAAACAACATTGAACTGGCCGTTTCCAATATTGGATATGACACCCCGAAATACAAACGAAAAGTGGAGTTTTATACCGATATTCCCAGATGTTGTAAACACCGCGACGGTACATCCGGAAATGACAACCACCCGCGGGCATAATTAAAATGTTTTATGGAAAAATAACCCCGGCTCCGGAATTCCCCGGTTTTCCTGAAAACTGATTGATGTAATTATTCAATTTCAATTTTGTCTATTTCATTCATTAACCGGACGGTTTCGGTGAGGGCTGCAATTATTTTCTGATAGTGAAGAATATCTTCCAATGCCAGTATTCTGCCTTTGCGATCTTTCAGCCAGTTTTGAGCGGGCTGGTAAGCACCAATGAAAAAATTCCAGGCCAGCTCCGGCACGTTATCAAAATATTGCGTACTGTTGATGAAAACTTTTCCCACTTTCCCCTCTGAAAAAGCAGTGTATTGTAATTTTTCAACCACGTTACCACCATCCACCGGATAGGCCGAAATACCGGATACGGTACTTTTTTCTATCGCGTCCGATTCCAAAGAGTGGATGGCCCGCATTTGTTTACCCAATTCCACCAGTTGCCAGAATATTCCCTCATTTTTGGGATACGGCACCCGTGGAAAACCGGTTTTCAGGAATTCCTGGTATTTCTCTCTGTAAGAGGGCGAATACAGCGCTGCATAGAAGTAATCCAGAATATCGACAGGCGAAAAAGTAATTTTGTAATCGTCGCGTACTTCGGGGTTGTTGATGTAACACACCTTTCCTTCCGGTTCTTTTTCAGGCACAAATGCCAACCCCAGTTTTTGAGCCATTTTACTGACGATTTTCATATTGAGATTGGGAGTGCGTTTAGAAAAAGGATCAATGGTTTGATGTTCGCTGGTTTCAGAATATAAATACAGGGGAAAAACCAGGCATGCACTACCTTTTCCGGTGGTGCCCATGTAATTTATATCCGTTAAACCCATGCTGATAAAAAGTCCGAATTTGTCCGCAGTGGTTTGTTGTGGAACGACAATTGCCAAACACGGAAACAGCCTGTTTTTTATAACCGAAAAACCTGGCCTGCCGTTTTTTACCAAATTGTGACTGATGT
>JAFGDX010000462.1 GCA_016931875.1 Prolixibacteraceae bacterium | reverse complement strand
GGAAACAAAAGATTGAGGCGCTTTTTTACGTTTTCGAGCCCGATGCCCGAATGGTTTTCTTCGGGATTTTGTTCTGTTTTCCGGCCAATGCTGTTGGTGCAGCTGAACAAAATTTTGGTGCCGGTTATCTCCATGGAAATATGAATAAACGATTTTTCGCGGTAACTGATTCCGTGTTTAAATGCGTTTTCAATAAACGGGATAAACAACAGCGGAGGAACTTTCAGGCTGTTATCGTTGGATGGAAGATCTACCTGGAGGTCGACTTTTGGTGAGAGCCGCAGCCGCATTAAATCGATGTAGTGTTTCATAAAATTGATTTCGTTGCTGAGTTGTGTTAACCCGCTTTCCGATTCATACAACAGGTAGCGCATCAAGCGTGAAAGTTTCATCACAGCCTCCTGCGCATCGGTTGTGTTTACTTCAATGAGTGAATAGATATTGTTTAAAGTATTAAAGAAAAAATGCGGACTCACCTGGTTTTTCAGAAAAGCCAGTTCGGAGTGTAACTTTTCTTTTTCCAGTTCTTTCTGCCGTTTTTCGCTGGCAGCATGTTTTTCTATCACCCGAAGCCCGAGAGCAAACACAGTAATAACCATGGAAATGATGCCATACTGGTAGGTTTGTATCCAGCGAAAGCGTGGTGGTCCGGGTAATCTTATTCTACGCTCTCGGGCCAGGTTTTGAACTCCTTCCTGGATGGCTCTTTCTCTGTCAGGATCGTGAATTAACCGGTTGGTATAAACGAGCACAAAATAAAAAGCGATAATCACAATTAGCGCAATAATAAAATAGACTGTTTTTTTCTCGTCAAAATAGAATTTTGGAACCAGCCACAGGTAATTCACATAGAAAATAATCCCGTAACCAACCGGGAAAAGATAAAAATCCCAGGGAATGAAATTATTGTTTCCTGTATACCGCCTGATGATAATTTGTGGCAAAACAAGCAGCACAAACCACGCGAGAACGTGAAGCAATACGGGAAGTCCATTTTTTCTTACAGCCGAAGGATTCATTCTGATTTTTTTTAGTCGAAAAACAAAAATAACCTTTTCCCCGGGTTATTTTTGTTTTAAGGTGATTTTACTCGTGTCTCAAAGCATCAATTGGGTTGAGTCCCGACGCTTTACGGGCCGGGTACCAACCAAAAAAGACCCCGATTACACTGCAAACCAGGAAGGACAATCCGACCGCCTGTGTATCTATTACAAAAGGCATATTCAACAGGGTGGATGCAAGGTAGGACAAGCCTGTTCCAAATACAATTCCAATCACACCTCCCATTATACTCAGCAAAACGGCCTCAATCAGGAATTGCATCAAAATATCCTGTCCGCGGCCACCCACCGACATACGCAGCCCGATTTCCCTTGTTCGTTCGGTAACCGAAACAAACATGATGTTCATAATTCCGATACCGCCAACCAACAGCGAAATTCCTGCAACGGCACCCAACAGCAAGGTGAGCATATCGCTAACCGATGAAACCATTTCCAGCATCTCGGCTTGCGAACGAACCACAAAATCATCCTCTTCGCCTTCTTTCAGCTTATGCTGGCGGCGCAGAATGATTTCAACTTCTTCAATTGCGGCGTCAGATTGTTCTTCACTCACTGCTGAAGCGAAAATTGACTGAATGTGTGTTATGGCCAGCATTCTTCGCTGAACAGTTGTGTAGGGTGCAATCAACATATTGTCCTGATCCATTCCCATTCCGTTTTCACCTTTTTCTTCCAACACCCCGATTACTTTTAACGGAATGCTGTTGAAACGTATGGTTTGGCCAACCGGATCCCCTCCGTCGGGAAACAGGTTTTCGGCCACGGTTTTACCTACCAGGCATACTTTTGCCAGCGTTTTTATTTCTTTATCGGAAAAAATTCGGCCGTCTTCGAGTTCGTATTTCCGGATGCTGAGATAAGAGGCGCCAACCCCGTAAATTGTGGTCGGCCAGTTATTGTTCCCGTTCACTGCCTGCCCGCCAGAGCTTACCTGTGGTGAAACGGCAGTAATATTTTTTACCTCTTTCTGCAGGGCTTCCAAATCAGAAAGTGTCAGGGTTTTTACGTTTGAATTGTCCCTCATTACGCCACCGCGCTGTTCTGCCTCGGGCAATACATAAATCATGTTGGTGCCCATTTCCGACATTTCTTCACGAATACTCCGTTTCGATGATTCTCCGATGGAAAGCATGGCAATAACAGAGCCTACACCGATGATGATCCCGAGCATTGTCAGGATGGCTCTGAATTTATTTCTCTTCAGGGCATTGGTGGCTATTTTTGTAAGATTTGTATAGTTCATTTTTCTGGCGTTTTTATGATTCAAAATCTTCTTCTACCGGCAGTGCTTCAATCAGTTCAGTAGCCTTAAAACGGCCGGTCACTGCGTTTTCTTTCTGAATTCTTCCATCGCGGAAAACAATATTGCGTTTCATAAAACGGGCGATATCCGCTTCGTGGGTTACAAAAACAATGGTTTTCCCTTCGTCGTTTAATTTTTGGAAAAGTTCCATTATTCCGTAAGAAGTGCGGGTGTCGAGGTTTCCTGTTGCTTCATCGGCCAGGATAACCACAGGATCGTTAACCAGCGAGCGGGCAATGGCCACGCGTTGCTGTTGTCCGCCCGACAACTGGTTGGGCATGTGGTCCATGCGGTCGGCCAAGCCAACCTGTTCCAGTGCGTGGATAGCGCGTTCTTTTCTTTCCTTCGCTTTTATTTTCGAATTATAGAATAGCGGCAGTTCCACATTTTCGAGCGCCGTGGTGCGTGGCAACAGGTTGTACGACTGGAAGATAAATCCCAGCTTTTTGTTGCGTAATCCGGCCAGCTGATTTTTATTCAGTTCGCGCATATTCACCCCGTCGAGAAGATATTCTCCGGTGGTAGGTTTGTCAAGGCAGCCGAGTATATTCAACATGGTTGATTTTCCAGAACCGCTGGCTCCCATGATGGCTGCAAAATCACCTTCGTTGATTTCGAGGTCAATTCCGCGCAAGGCATGCACGATCATTTCACCCACATGATAATCTTTTCGCAGCTCAGATACTTTTATAATTGCTTTATTCATTTCTTTTAATTTAAGTGATTTATGAACACGATTTTAGAATCATCCTCCTCCTCCGGGTCCAGCTGCCCCTCCTCTGCGTGAGCCCGGCATGAGCAGGTTGCCGTTCGTGCGCTCTACCTCGGCTTTGTCTTTTTCCTCCATCGACAACACTACCTCATCACCGCGATTCAAACCACTTAAAATTTCTGCATGAATATCATTGTCGAGGCCAATTTCTACAGCTTGTGCCCGAATAACAGAGTCTTTCTTCACCCAAACCAGGGCTTGTTCACTGGTCTGGTTATTCCCTGTTCCCTGCATAAGAGGATTGTCTTTCGGCATTTGTCCGCTTTCGGTCATTTCTGTTTTCGGTTGACTGCTCATGTAGCTGAGCAGCAGTTTCCGGTCGGGATTGAAACGTAACGCTTTGCTGGGCACCACCAGGATATCTTTCCTTTCCTGAACATAGATTTCGGATTCGGCGGTCATTCCGGGCATTAGTTTAAAGTCGGGGTTTGGTGCGGAAATGGTTATGGTGTAGGTAACAACATTGCTGGTAACAGTGGGTTCCAAACGTACCTCTGTAACTTCTCCTTCAAAAATATCATCCGGATAGGCATCTACCGTAAATTCTACACGCTGGCCTTCCTTTACCTGGCCTATATCCGCTTCGTCCACATCAGCTTCCACGCGCATTTGTGTCAGGTCGTTGGCAATGGTAAACAGGGTAGGGGTGTTAAAACTTGCGGCCACAGTCTGGCCTTCCTCAACTGCACGGTTTAAAACAATTCCGTCGATGGGTGAATGGATAAACGCGTAATTTAGATTAATTTCATTCCTTTTGTGCTGAGCAAGTGCACTGTTGTAATTCGCCTTTGCTTTGTCAAGGTTGTAAACTGTTTGGTCGAAGTCCGACTGCGAAATCAGGTTCTTGTCGTTGAGCGGAGCCAGCCGGTTGTAATTGGCTTGCTGGTAATCCAGTTCCGCTTTGGCATTGTCGAGTGAAGCCTGGCTTTGTTCCAGCTGTGCCACCAGGTTGGTGGTGTCAATTTGGGCAATTAGCTGGTTTCTTTTTACATAGGAATTAAAGTCAACGTAAATATTCTCGATGATTCCGGATACCTGTGTACCTACTTCAACTGTGGTAATGGCTTCCAGTGTGCCGGTAGCCGTAACGGTTTTACTCACTGTGCCAAGTTCAGCCTTCGCGGTTTCCACGGAGATTTTTTCAGCATCTACCTTTTGGGGTTTTAAGAGCATAAATGCGGTTGCCAAAACAGCTACTGCAATTGCGATAATAATGATTGTTCTTTTTTTCATTGTATTGCGTTTTAATTGTTTTTTTAGAGTGTGATTGGATCTCCGGTATAGAAATCCAGGATTTTATAGTTGAAAATCAGGTTGTATTTCGACTGTAGGAATTCACTTTCCGCAACAATATAATTGGTTCTTTCATACAAAAAATCGACGGAGTTTATCAATCCGTTTTTGAATTTTTCTTCTGCCAGCTTGTACGATTCCAGCGTGGAGTTGTACTTTTCGAGACTGGCTTCATACTCGGTTTGCGCCGAAACCACATCCACACAAACCTGTTCAATTTCTTTCCGGAGCTGGTTTTTTGTGTCTGTTTCCTGTAACTCGGCGTTCTGATAATTTATTTCCGCCAGTGAAACATTGGTTTTTACCTGCTTCTTCTGAAAAACGGGAATGGACAGCGAAAGACCGACCGACGGTGAAATCTGGTCATTCAACTGGCTGAAATACGCGGTTTCGGAAAGATTGGAGTACCCGGTTCCCAGTCCGGCTTCTGCTGAAAGTGTTGGATAATAGCCAGCCTCAGCAATCTTTTTATTGAGTGCAGCACTTTCTTTATTGTAACCGGCGCTTTTTATTTGTGGCTTAATTTCCAGGGCAATGGCATAAACATCGGAAGCCAGCGGTGTAAGGTTTTGGTTGACAGAGTTCCCCAGGTCGGGATTCACAATGTTAAAACTTTCACTCACCGGAAGTTCCATTAGTTGCATCAGGTTTACACGTGCAATGGCGTGCTGGCTGCCGGCATTTGCCAAACTCAGTTTTTCCGATGCCAGTTGTGATTTAACCTGCAAATAATCTGACTGAGAAATAATTCCGAGATTTAAACGCTCTTTTGCAAGATTCAACTGTTCGGTGGTCGATTCAATCTGCCGGCTGGCATTTTTCACCTGCTCGGCTGCAAACAATACCTGCAAATAGGCATTTAAAATACTGATGGTCACCGATTCCTTAATGGTTTCCGAATCGTAAATACCAGCCTGCATGTCCAGTTCAGCCTGTTTAATAAGGCTGTTTAGTCGCGAACCGTTGTACAGCATAACACTGGAGCTGACAGAGTAACTGGTACTGGAGTTTCCTGTAAATTCTGAATTTCCGGCGCCAATATCTTCTGTATTCGACCAACTAAAATTTTGGCGCACCGAAGCATTTACCGAAGGTAGTTTGTTTGCTTCCGCCTGTTCTTTATTCACCTGATTCGACAAGTTGGCCAAAATACTTTGCCGAACCTGAATGTTTTGTTCCAGCGCATAATCAATACAATCGGTTAAACTCCAGCTTTTCGGTGGCTCGTTTTGCTGCGCTTCCAAAATAAATGGTGAAAGTAGTGAGATAATTAAGATGATTGTTTTCATAACATGTAGTTGCTTTTTATCTCAAAACTAAAGTCAAACCTGCTTTCCAGGAAATGAAATAGAAGAACCGGCACTTTTTACCGACGGAATTGGAGATTTTCAGACTTTTCAATCATTCAAAAGGGGTAAATTGTATTGTTTGAAATAAATGCCCAAAAGATATTCCAGTATTTATTAAGGGAACAATTTAACGGGTTGGGTTACGAATTTGGGGACAAGAACGGGAGAGTCAGTATCGCGTTTTTTGAAAAGGGAATGTTATTTCCCGCCATTGTTTTTTAAGTCTTCCCTGCATTGGGCATCCAGGGCAGGAACACTTCCCCCGCTTAAAAAATCAATAATTCCGCTGCTGTGTTCGGCGGCATAATACATAAGGCAATCCTCGTTATTACAGTGGTGTCCGTGCGAAGTATCCTGATGGTCTTTTCCCATCTCAGTTCCATTGTTAACCAGTCCCAGAATATGTCCGAATTCATGTTTCATCACGGTTTCTTCGAGGATTTCTTTGGCTGGTTTCCAGAATCCTCCGCTAAATTCATGCACTGTTTTTTCGAAAACAGCCATGGAAGCAGACGAATAGGCAATTCCAAGAACTTTGGAGTTCCCTTCGTTTTTCGCATAATCGGCATCGGCAAAGAAAAACCAGGCGGCAAGGGTTTTCCCCTCGGGGAAGCTCGTGCGGTAGTTTTCTTCTATTTCTTTTATATCGGCAAGAGAATAGCTCGATTTTCCGGGGGAAGGGATTGAGTTGGTAATAATGATTATACCGCCACTTTTGTTTAAACGATTTTCCAAAAAAACCTTCATCTGGTTAACGGCTGCTGCAGAGGGTTCAAATCCCTGCACAGAGGTTATTTCAACCACAAGTTTGATGTATCTGCTTTCCGAAAGAAAATCATTGGGTTTTATTATAAGATTATCCGGTGTATCGTCGGGCGCCTCTCCAACAGGTTCATCTTCCTTGGTACAGGCCGAAAATAATAGAACAAAAACAAGTACAATAAAAAGGAGATAATTATCTGTCTTTTTTTCCATAAGAGCATGAATTTTTTGCACACATTATTATCCAGGAACAAAAAAATAAAGGAGAATGTTTTATGTGTGCTAATCCTATTATCCGGAAATGCTTTTTATAAAGCGGATGGAGTATTCATTAAAAATATTTGGCTGGTCGATATTGCACACATGACCACTGTTTCTAACCACTTCCAGTTTTGAATTCAAATGTTTTTTTACCAGGTTTGAAACCATGGGTAAAAACATGTGGTCGCGCTCGCCCATAATGTACAGAACCGGTGCCGAGGCTTCCTTTTTTAGAAATTCCTGCAGATTGTCGCGAATTTCGCCCGACATGCGCAGCCATTTTTTAAACTCCTTGTCGCCAAGGCGCATGGCTTCTTTTACAAATAATTTTCGTGAATGGGTGTGTTTTTTAGAGGGAATTAAAATCCAGGCATTCAGTTTATACAACCACATGTAAGGCAGAATAGCGTTGAGCAGTTTTGCAACCGCTACCAATCCTTTTATTTTTGAGTTGAACTGAATGATGGCGCCCCCCAAAATGATGGATTCCGCTCTTCCGGGCGCCAGTTTGTCGATGGCGCGGATGACAATGCAACCCAGCGAAATTCCTACAAAATGTGCCTTTTTTATTTGAAGATGATCCATAATCCGGATGACATCCATCCCTATTTCATCAAATTTGTAGTTTTCTTCTTTTGTATATTCCTTTTTTGATTTTCCATGGCCGCGCAAGTCAACCAAAAGCACGTTGAAATGTTTTTTAAAATCGCGCAATTGTTTGAACCAGACCACATTGCTTCCGCCTGCGCCATGTACAAAAACCACCCAGGTTTTTGAATTTTTGTGACGAAATGTTTTGTGATAAATCATGTGTCAAAAATAGAATTAAATCCACACAAACCCTGAACTTTGTTGAAAAAAGAGGATCTTTCAAATATTCAGGAAACATCCTCTTTATGCTTCAACCAAATTATAAATCAGAGTATTCGGTTGGATGTAACAGCTGAATCACCGATTTTGAAACGGTATGTTTATATTCCTCTTTTGCCGAAAGTTCTTTCCAGTCAGGATGTGTCCGGAATGCGTTCCAGTGTTCGTCATGCGATTTCATATCTGAATAAGTGGTCAGATACATGAGGTTGGGCATGGTGCTTCCGGAAAGTACTTCGCCAAAAAATACAGGCTGGCTGCCTACATTATTAAAAATAGTTATCTCTCCGCCTTCGTTGAACATTTCCACTTTCTTCCTGTAATATTTTTCTGTCGGGCCTTCGTAGCTGCGAAGTTCATAAATGCGTTCCAACGGGGGAGTGTTGTGGTTGGGTACAGCAAATTCAGGCATTTCTGAAAAAGCTTTCAGAATTATGGATTCCATCCGTTCGTAAGGCGGATTTTCCCACGAGGCATTTATGTATTCTGAACCATCGGTTTGAAAATTTTTATCTTTCGCGAGGGAAGTTTCCAGTTTTTCAAACTGATCAATATTTTTGAGAGGAATAAAAACAATTATTTTCATTCCATCGCTGGTATCAACCGGTTTAAAAACACCTACATGTTTTATACCTGCTCTGTGCAATGCGGGAAGGTATGCATCTTTAAGGAATTTGTCAACAACGCTTTCCTGGCTTTTGTCTTTCAGGTTGTACACTTTTAACTGATAATAGTCGCGTGCAGAAATTGAGAGTGTCAATGTTATTGCAAAAATAAGCAAAGCAATGATTTTTTGTTTTTTGTTTGATTTCATTTTGATCATTATAGTTGATTTAGTAATAATGCTGAAAGATATATATTTTACATCAAATTATTCTTTTGTTTGGTTTGTCTTATTTTTTGTTTAGCTGTTTGCCAGTTTAAACTCCGGGGTATACAACTCATAATGAGTCTCTAAAAGCATTCTCTTTAAAGGGAGTCCGTCAGGAATGTTTGAACAATCTACTTTTTCTACATTTCTTTCTGAAGCTATTACTCCGGGAAACCAGTGTCCTTTGTTTTCGAAAATTTTGTAGCGATATTTTCCGTATTCTTTCATGTCGTAACATTTCCAGAGTTTTCGCAGCCTTAAAACCGCGGGTATATTTATTCCCGAAGGATCATTTAAAAGGTCAAAACCTTCAAACGATGAAAAAGGATCGTCGCTGAGGAAGCTGTCGAGTTTGAGTTTTATGTTTTGCTCTGTATTGCTCCATAGTTTTGATGTTGAGAAAATACCCTTCATCTCTTCAAAATGTGGTGTTTCGGTCATTCCAAACGAAAGTGTGTGAATGGCTTCATTTTGAAGACAAAACCGTGCATTCCACTGAATTGGTGTCAATGGAATTGTTGCATTTTTTACCTTTTCAGGTGCTTTAAACAGTTGCCCTCCCTTATCGTTGGGTGAAATAATAAAAACTCCCATATCATGCGCTGCAGCTTTTTCAACTGCTTCCAGGTTGTGTTGGTCGAAATAGTAATAATGCAGGTTTACAAATTCAAACAAACCCGTTTCAATAGCGCTGATAATCACATGACGCGGTGCGTGTGTGCTAAATCCAACATGCCGGATGATGCCTTCTTCTTTCATTTTTAGTAATTCTTCCACCGGTCCGTTTGATGCGCACGAAAACTGCAAAAGTTCTTTGTTGTTTATCCCGTGCCAACCGTAAAAGTCAAGATAGTCAGTCTGTAGCGTTTTTAATTGCATATCCACCATTCGGCGCATATCGGCTGCTGTTTTCGGATTTCCTTTGGTCATCAGGTTGTAAGTGTTTCGCGGAATTTTCAGTTCTTCATTTAATACTTTTCCGTAAATGGTTTCACTTTTTCCATATCCCCATGCCGATTCAATGTGATTGATCCCGTGTTCGAAAGCCAGTTGAACTACGTTGGTTGCCTGCTTTAATGTATCTGAAGAAACTTCGTTTCTGGGTTCTTTTCCGCCGTGTTTGTAGCGCATTCCGCCAAGTGTAACTGCACTTACATATTCTTCTGTTTTTCCAAAACGTCGGTATTCCATCCCTGGTTTTTTATTCCGAATTTCACTCATTTTATAGCTGTTTAAAACGAATTACGAATTAATAAAAAGACAACAGCAATTAAAATAATTTGTTTTGCTAATGATTTTTCAATGGAAAATTTAATCTGCGGATAAATAATAACCTGCATTTTTGGCATACATAGTTCGTGAATTAGCGGGCTAAAAAGCCTGCAGTGTTTTATTTTGAATTTTG
>JAFGDX010000055.1 GCA_016931875.1 Prolixibacteraceae bacterium | reverse complement strand
CCGAATTGAACAATTCAGAAAAATGGTGGATGCGTCTTCCGTATATTCAAATGCATCAACGGCTTTTACCGACGGTGCACAATTTGGTTTGGGCGCTGAGATAGGAATCAGTACGCAAAAGTTACATGCCCGCGGACCGATGGCTTTGGAAGAGTTAACCAGCTACAAATGGATTATAGAAGGCGAGGGACAGGTACGGCCAAAATAAAAAAACCAAAATACATTTACAGATGAAACATTTTATATCGGTAAAAGATATTCCAAATTTACAATACGCCCTCGATGTGGCATTTGATGTAAAAACAAACCGGTTTGCCTACCAGCATTTGGGGAAAAACAAAACCATGATACTGATTTTTTTTAACTCCAGTTTACGCACGCGGTTAAGTACACAAAAAGCAGCCATGAACCTGGGAATGAACACCATGGTGCTGAATGTAAACGAAGACGGCTGGCAATTGGAGTCGGAACTGGGCGTGGTGATGGATGGCGAAAAACCGGAGCACTTGCTGGAAGCGATTCCGGTTATCGGTCAGTATTGCGATGTAATTGGCGTTCGTTCGTTTGCCCGCTTTCAAAGTAAAGATGATGATTATTCAGAAAAAATTATCAGTCAGTTTATACAATATGCAGGAGTTCCGGTAGTAAGTATGGAGGGCGCCACACGTCATCCGCTGCAAAGTTATGCCGACCTTGTAACCATCGAAGAATTCAAAACAAAGCAACGGCCGAAGGTTGTTCTGACATGGGCCCCCCATCCGAAAGCGTTGCCACAGGCGGTGGCGAATTCGTTTGTGGAGTGGATGCGCGAAACCGCTTATGACTTGGTAGTTACACATCCCGAGGGGTATGAACTGGCGCCTGAATTTATGGGTGATGTTAAAGTAGAATATAATCAGAAAAAAGCATTTGAAGGAGCCGATTTTATTTACGCCAAAAACTGGGCTTCCTACACAAGCTACGGGCAAATTCTTTCAAAAGATTTTGGCTGGACGGTGAATGAAGAAAAAATGGCACTAACAAACGATGCCAAATTTATGCATTGCCTGCCGGTACGCAGGAATGTGGTGGTAACCGACGGGGTTATCGACAGTAAAAACTCCATTGTGATTCAGCAGGCAGCCAACCGTGAAGTTACAGCACAGGCGGTTTTAAAAATGATTTTGGAGGAAGTGTAAAGATAAACTTTGCATCTTTGTGCTTCTTTGAGAAAGCAAAATAATGAATAAGAAAATTGAGATAATTCCGGCCATCGATATTATTGAAGGAAAATGTGTCCGGCTTTCACAGGGCGATTACAGCCAAAAAACAGTGTACAACGAAAATCCGCTGGAAGTGGCCAAAATGTTTGAGTCGGCAGGAATCAGCCGTTTGCACCTGGTGGATTTGGACGGTGCCAAAGCAAAACACATTGTAAACTACAAAGTGCTGGAAACCATCGCATCCAAAACAAATCTGGTTATCGATTTTGGCGGTGGATTAAAATCGGATGAAGATTTGGAAATTGCATTTAATTCCGGCGCTGCTATGATTACCGGCGGAAGCATTGCCGTAAAAGAAAAAGAGACTTTTTTGCAGTGGCTTGAAAATTACGGAAACCAGAAAATTATTCTCGGTGCCGATGCCAAAGACGGCAAAATTGCCGTGAGCGGCTGGCAGGAAGCAACCGGGCTTTCTGTTATTGAGTTTATTAAAAGTTTTCATAAAGAAGGAATTAAAAAAGTAATCTCAACCGATATCAGTCGCGACGGAATGCTCTCCGGGCCTGCATTTGATTTGTATTCTGAAATTCTGGAAACACTTCCGGAGGTGGAAATTATTGCCAGCGGAGGAATCGCATCGATGGCCGACATATTAAAATTAGATGAAATGGGTGTGCCCGGTGTAATTACCGGCAAAGCCATTTACGAGAATAAAGTATCTTTGAAAGAAATTGAGAGGTTCATTCTTTAAACTCAGAACTTTGAACTCAAAATTTTCAATTTAAAACTGGTGCATGCTTGCAAAACGAATCATACCCTGTTTGGATATCCGCAACGGACAAACCGTGAAGGGAATCAATTTTGTAAATATCCGCGAAGTGGGCGACCCCGTGGAACTGGGCGCCAAATATGCGGCCGACGGTGCCGATGAACTGGTTTTTCTTGATATTACCGCCACACACGAAGGAAGGAAAACTTTTGTTGAACTGGTAAAACGAATTGCAGCTCACTTAAATATTCCGTTCACAGTGGGAGGAGGAATCAGCGAGTTAAGCGATGCTGAAAAATTATTAAGCGCCGGAGCCGACAAAATTTCCATCAATTCTTCTGCGGTTCGCAACCCACAACTTATCAACGATTTGGCCCTCAATTTTGGAAGCCAGTTTGTGGTTGTGGCCATTGATGCCCGTGGCGATGAAAACAACCACTGGACGGTTACGGTAAATGGCGGGCGGATTCCAACCGATAAAGAATTGTTTTCGTGGGCCAGAGAGGCTGAAGACCGCGGAGCCGGAGAAATTTTGTTTACTTCGATGAACCATGACGGTACAAAAAACGGTTTTGCCAACACGCAACTGGCGCAAATGGCCGATTCCCTGAAAATTCCGATTATCGCTTCCGGCGGAGCAGGCGCAAAAGAACATTTTGTGGATGTATTTACCAAAGGAAAAGCCGATGCGGGGCTGGCGGCCAGTATTTTTCATTACAATGAAATTCCCATTCCCGAACTCAAAAAATATCTGAAAGAAAACGGAATTGTAGTTCGGTAAAAAAATATCAATTGCTATTTTCGCAACAAATTGGAAATCATGAATGAATTTAAACATATCGGCCAGGTAAATTTCGAAAAACTCAACGGACTGGTTCCTGCAGTGATACAGGACAGTCAGTCGATGAAAGTTTTAATGGTGGGGTTTATGAATCGCAAAGCTCTGGAAAAAACGCTGGAATTGGGACAGGTTACATTTTTTAGCCGCACCAAAAACCGGTTGTGGACCAAAGGAGAGGAGTCGGGTAATTTTTTGAAAGTGGTTTCCATTCTGATTGATTGTGATGAGGATACATTGCTGATTAAGGCCAACCCGGTTGGTCCGGTTTGCCACACCGGCGCCGACACCTGTTTTTTTGAAACCAACCCGAAAGGCGATGTGCAGTTCCTGAGTTATCTGCAGGATTTTATTGATAACCGAAAAAAAGAAATGCCGGAAGGCTCATATACAACTTCGCTTTTTCAAAAAGGAACAAGAAAAATTACACAAAAAGTTGGAGAAGAAGCTGTTGAAGCCATTATTGGCGCCATGGCCAACGACGATGAAAATTTTCTTTATGAAGCCGGAGACTTAATTTATCACCTTATCGTTCTTTTATCTCATAAAGGATACCGGATTGAAGACATCGTTCAGGAGTTGAAAAAACGGCACTCACTCCCTTCTGAATAAAAAGTCTAATAAGGAAAAAATTCTGTATTTCCAATTTTAAGAAGCTTTTACAAAACATAGTTTCATAACATAACTGTAAAACATTGAATGTTTGATGGTTTTAGATTGGCAGTTTTGCTTTTAAGATTGTAGCTTTGTAAAGGAATCTACTAACTTTTAAACCGTCAATTATGGAAACCTTAACTATTTGTCCAACCAGTACCGTCACCATCCTGGCATGTCAGAAAATTGCCAAATCTTTTAAAGAGAATATTTATGAATTGTCGAGTGTCCGAAAAGAGTGGGACCCCGAATTTGCCACATCGTTGAATGTTTGGATTGAAGATACCATTGAAAAACATTATGCCGATAAAGTAGATGCCTGGGACAGGGAGAGATACAATCAATGGCACGAAATAATGGTGGCAGGCTTGCAAAACCTGAAACTTTTACGGGCATCAATGAAAGTTGATTTTAAAAATGACAAACCATTTTTAAAAGACTTTTTTGAAAAAATGGGTTACAACGACTATTTCAGTGATGCAAAAAACGGGGATCATCTTTCATTGTTTAAGTTTTTAAAGGTATTTGCTGAAAATATTGATAATGCAACCCGCAAAAAAATTGTGGCAAAAGGAACCATTGATTCAATTTTTGATAAAATACTTGATTGTTCGTATAAAATTGAGGAGTTTAAAAAGTGTTTTGAAGCTTTGGAGAGCGAAGCTAAATTAAATAGCTACGGACAAAAAGAGGTGGCAGAGATTTATTCCACAATTCAGGATATTTGCCGGATTGCCATAGCTTACTATCAGTTCGACCCCATAAAACGCGATGAATTTAATTTCTATAAAGTTCTTGTAAACTTATAAACTACCTGTTAATTAACTTAATAAAGCAGTCGGTCCTGTTTTTCGGGGCGGCTGTTTTTATTGGTCTTCGTTTTCCTCCCGGTCGTTTTTTTCAATCGGAACATATCCTTCGGGCACAACCGATTCTGAGGGTTTATATGGAAATACATCAACAATGGTACTTACTGCCAGCGATGAAACCACATAAGGGATAACCAGGTACGATAAACTTTCCTCCAGTCGCAACAGAGCTTCTTTTATATCATCGGCCATTATCAAATAGTAGGTGCGTAGCTTTTTCTCTTTGCCCGCTTCTTCGTCAACAGTAACCAGGTTGATGGTTGCTTTAAACCACCACTCCCCGTTTTCGTAAGGAAAAACTTCAGCTATTTTTGATTTTTTTATATCGGTAACGCTAAATTCTCCCCTCACCATTTCCTGCATCTGCCTTATCATCCTGGTTTCAGCATCGGTAAATGATACGGCATCCAGAAGAAAATTTTCAGTTACATTTTGTTCTTTTCCACTTTCTGAAATCTTTACATATTTCACTTTGCATTCAAACCAGGTCTGCATCATTTTATATTTCTTTTTATGAAGGCACAAAAGTAGTTTTCTGATGCAATTAGAGGTAGAATATTTGCGGGAATTTATCAACAAAAAAACCGGCCACCTAAAAAGTGAACCGGTTTTTCTCATCTAACTAAACTATCTCAAACTACCCTTGACCTTAATTTTCATTTTTTTAAAGAAGGGCCCACCCGTACAGGCGGGCCCTAAACAGACAGCTACAGACTTAAAAGCTGAAGAAGATTAGTTGTAGGCATTTTCTCCATGTTCATAAACATCGAGGCCTTCTTCTTCAATGCGCCTGGAAACGCGCAGAACTTTTGCTTTCTTCAAAATGAAGAACAGTATCAAACCCGTACCAAAGGCCCATGCAAAAAAGGCAAGTACGCCAATTGCCTGAACACCGAGTAATTTTGCCCCGTGTCCGTAAAACAGGCCTTCAGAGGTAGAGAACAATCCAACGGCTAATGTGCCAAGGGCACCACTTACTCCGTGGACCGAAATGGCTCCCACCGGGTCGTCAACTCTTAATATCTTGTCAAAAAATTCAACAGCAAATGGCAGAACAAATCCGGCGGTAGTGCCAATCAGTACAGCACCAACAGGGTTTACAGCGTCGCAACCGGCAGTAATGGCTACCAACCCGGCCAGAGCACCGTTTAAAGAAAGAGAAAGCGTGGGACGTTTGTAACGCACCCAGGCTACAATCATTGCGGTTACAGCACCTGCTGCGGCCGCCAGGTTGGTTGTCATTGCAATGTGGCCAATGGCAACAGCATTTTCGGTGCCGGCAGCTGCCAGCTGAGATCCGGGGTTAAATCCAAACCAGCCAAACCAGAGAATAAATACGCCGAGCGCACCCAGGGCAAGATTATGCCCGGGGATGGCCATTGCTTTGCCATGTTTATTATATTTCCCTAATCGGGGGCCAATAATTGAAGCACCGGCCAAACCTACCCATGCCCCAACCGAGTGAACAATTGACGAACCGGCAAAATCATGAAACCCCAGCTGGCTCAACCAGCCTCCGCCCCAGGTCCAGTGGCCCGATATAGGGTAAATAACCACGGTAATAGCTATGCTGAATATAAGGTATGCTTTAAATTCAGTACGCTCTGCCATGGCCCCTGAAACAATGGTTGCTGCGGTGGCGGCAAATACGGTTTGAAAGAAAATATCAGCATAATCAGAATAATTATCACCAAAACCGTCGCTCATAAAAAACAAATCAGGTGTCCCTATAAAACCTCCCAAAGAATCTCCGTACATAAGGGTAAAACCAATCGTCCAGTATAATAGCGAGCCGATGGAGAAGTCCATCAGGTTTTTCATTAAAATGTTTGCGGTGTTTTTTTGACGGGTGAAACCTGCTTCCACCATTGCAAAACCGGGTTGCATAAACATTACCATAAATCCGGCAATCAATAACCACATATTGTCGATGCCTATTTGCAGGCCTTGTAAAGTTTCTTCCATGATCAATTAATTTTTGTAGTTATTATTCTTCTTTTCCTTTAATGTAAAGCGACTCGTCTCCGTGCTCCCCGGTGCGAATCCGGTAGGATTCTTCAATCGGGACAATAAATATTTTTCCGTCGCCAATTTGTCCTGTCCTTGCTGAGTTCAGAATGGCATTCACGGTTTTCTGCACATTTTTATCGCGCACAATGATTTCCAGCTTTGTTCGTTCAATTGTGCTTGTGTCGTAAACAATTCCACGATACACGCGGCCTTCACGAGCCTGGCCAACGCCCCTTACATCCCAGAAGGAAAAGAATTCGATGCCTGCTTCCTGCAAGGCTTCTTTCACCTCTTCAAATTTTGATTTTCTTATGATGGTTTCAATTTTTTTCATATTCTTCAGCTTTGGAAATGATTAAAGAGAAATTCCTACAACAATGTAAAACTGTTCTGATGAAGGGTTTAAAATAGCGGCACCTGATACGGGTAATGAAAAGCTGTCGGTAATTTTTACCTCTTTTGAAGTGCCGATTCCAATGTTGCAAATATTAAAATCGCCATCCACAGTGTAAGCACCGTCGCCACCTCCCAGAGTAAGGTCAACCGGGCCGGCCGATAAGCCTGCTTCAAGGTAGATGTCTCCTTCACCGTCGTTCATCATATATGCACCGGTCAAAGAAAATGAGCCCAACCCGAGACTGACCATGGGTTCAATGTAGTGTGATGTTCCTTCAAACCACAGGTCGCCGGGGAAATAATAATCGGTGAGGGTAAAACTTAGCGAAGAACTCTCTCCCAAATCAAAGCTGTAGCTTGCATAAAGGTCGGCTTCTGCGCCTTCGTCGGTTGAGGCGCTAAACGAACCCCAGGCACCAAGAGCAAATCCGCCGGCACTAAATTCCAATGATGGTTGAAACGCCGGTCCGGAACCGAACTTTGTTCCACGCCAAACATAGCTGCTGTAAATGTCGAGACCCGTAGTCACTTCCTGTGCTTTGCTCAACGGGGTGATTGACATCAGCAATAATAAGCCAGCCGCAATCAAAAATGTTTTTTTCATAATCGTAAATTTTAAAAGTTAAACTGTGTTTTTCCGTTTTTAATCATTTATTTCTTCTTGATTGAAAAATCTCTTTGCTTTAGAGTTAAAAACCAATATTTATAGTTTCATCCCTATATTTTTTAATGTTTTTCTTTCGTAAAATGTATTTTTTTGAATTAATACCCCTTGTTTTTATATGTATGGTTCGAAAATATGTATGTTTTTTGTTGAAGGGGGTGTTTATAATAAATTTTCTTGTCTGACTTAACAAATTATTAATATATGAGGATGTTTTGTTTCAAAAAGTCATCTAAATATCATTTTTATGACAAAATATTACAATAGAGTTGATTAATTGTTCAAAATTCTATTTTTTGTTTACAATGGGATTCCGGGGCTGAAAAATGAAATGAGGCAGGAATATTCCAGGATGGCAGACTATTTCAGAACAACAGAGATTACTTCACCGCGGTAGTTTTCTGCGGAGCGTGTGTAAACAACAAGGGGGTCATTTTTTTGAACAGTTAAGGAAGGTACTGTAAGCGTTATTTGTGCAGAGGCGCCATTGGCAATCTTCTCTTTTTGGGTTGATGAGGATAACGGAACGGACGTTATTTCTGTTTTGTTTTGCATTATTGCCAGCAACGGGGTTGAGCTGTGGGCGGTAAATATGGATTTTCCACTGTTGTTGTGTAATGTAAAGTAGAAATTGATATTGCCGTTGGTTTCATCCGTTCTGTTGAGTTCAATCATCAATCCGTTTAGCGACTGGTATTCTTTTATGGTAACAAAACCTTTGGTTTGGCCGGTAACTGTTTTTATTTGATTGGGCGGATTTAAGTTTTTTGACTGAACAGCCAGTAACGTTTCTCCTCCGGCATATTTTTCATCGTTCCATAAATCGAACTGGCAAAAACGGTAATCGGGGGTGGATAGATGTACCGCAGAATCACCCGAATAAAAAATGTAGTTGCTGGTGGCAGCGTAATTATTAAAAAAGGCGACCTTTTTTCCGTTAGCCAGTTTTTTGATTTCCTGTGCGCTTGCTTCGCGGTTGTAAAACGTAATTTTCAAATTTCCTGTATTTGGAACACTGTCAGCTGCAATGTAAACCCGGTATAAAATCATTAAAACCAGAACGGGGAATGCCAGCCTTGTAAACCAGCGTTTTACTTTTAAATGGTTGGCAATAAGCGGGTAGGTAAGAAAAATAAGCATTGGAATAACTGCCGCAATCCAGTGGGCCTCAATACGGTTTTTAAAACTGATGATAAAAAGTGCAATGTAAAAACCCAAAATAGTAAACAATAATGTTTTTTGAAATTGGTTTTGGGGTTTAAACCTGAATAATTTCCAGAGCACCAAAACACCGGTTAACGGCCCGGCAATGGCAATTTGTGCTGCCAGATACGGGAATGCGTATTTTAATGTAAGAGGTTTGGCCCGTTCAACCAGATGATATTTAAATGTGGGAAACTCGTTATGAATCTGCCAGAATACATGCGGAAGCAATAATATGACCGTCAGGATTACTATGCCATAAAAATATTTGCTTTTGAAAAGTTTTAAATTGGAAAGAACCGTAAATCCGATAATTAAAAAAGCGTGGTATTTACTGTAAATCATAGCTGCCAGTAAAACCGCAATTAAAATGGATATTTTCCAGTTCTCATTTTCCAGAAATTTTTTATAGGAAATGATAAACAGTGTCGTAAAAAAAAGCAGCGGTACATCGGGAATCGCCATAAAACCTGCAATGTGTGTGTGAATGAGCGGGAATGACAAAATAAACAAAGAGGCAAAAAGTATATCTTTTTTTTCTTTTAGTTCATTTAAAATAAAGGCAAATGTTAGGGTTGAAAGAACAATAAAAACCAGCCGCACCCCAATTTCTCCGGGAAGAATGGCATGCCCCAGATAGATGAAAAGCGCCACCATTGGCGGGTGGTCAAAAAATCCCCAGGCAAGGTTTTCGGAATACATCCAGTAATACGATTCATCGGAATGTAAGCCGGTAAAAATGGCCTGAATTAGGTTTCCCAAAAACCAGACTGCCGTAATTATATAGTGTCGTTTGTCAAAGTTTTTCATTGGTTAGCTGGTTTGGCAATAAAATACCGGGTTCCGTTTTTCTTTACATTATTTACCGGCTCCTGCATAAAGCCCGGAAATTTATTGGCGTCTATATTTTTCCATTCTTCTGAACCTTCAAACAACTTGTAGTTTCTTAAATCTAAAAATGGTTTCTCTTTTGTTGAAAAAACCAGGTAGTGTTCAGGTTCAGCCGGCAAGGTGTAAATGGTGTCCATGCTTACCACATCCAACCTGTTTTGGCTGTGTATGCGTATGTTTGAGGCAGTGCGGATATTTCCGTATACATATACTTTTTCTCCTTTTGAAATGCCTTGTTTTTCAATATTATTGACAAGTTGTGCACCGGGGTTGGGCATTAAAAGCGGGTGCAAAAACGAGAAAACATTAAAAAACAACAGTAAAATTACACATGCAAGCTTAATTTCAATATGTATATTCCGAAAAAATCCCAAACTCCAGAATACAATAAAAATGAAGCTTGTAACAATGGCTGCGATTAAAACCTTGTGGGCAGAAATAAAGGCAACAAATAATACTGAAACAAGCAGTGCGAGAATATTGATTGTAAGAAAAACAGTAAAGATGGGTTTTTTGAAGCGTGTGGCTGAAGAGGAAATAACAGTTGCAAAAAATACCGAAATCAGTGGAATGACGGGCAGCAGGTAGCGGTCGTAAAATTTAAATACAGCCCCCGACATGACAATGGTTAACAACACCCACGATAAAATAAATCCAAAAACAGCCTTGTTTTGCAACGATGTTTTTTTGGTGAATTGTTTGAGGGTTTTCGGGTTCGAAAAAACAATCAAAACCCACGGAATGAGGTAGGCTGCCAGAAATGCAATTCCCAAAAACAGGTTGGTAACCACCTGAATAAATTTTGAGGAAACGCGGTTACCCACCTGGTCGGCAAAAAATGAATTCAGGTAAACCGAACCATGTTCGGCATACATAATAATAAACCAGCTTAGCGCAACCAAAACCGAAACAACAAGCGATACAGGTTCAATAATTTG
>JAFGDX010000461.1 GCA_016931875.1 Prolixibacteraceae bacterium | reverse complement strand
TAAAAAATTTAATCTTCTGTTTTAGAATATAGTAAGCGGGTATAAAAATGACAAAATCACATAGTTTGTATTCCGCCAAATATATAAGTTTGTTTGCCTAAAAAAATACGGTGTCATGAAAAAATTAGCAGTTGTGGCTTTGGGCGGAAATGCCCTGTTGCGCGATAACGAAGAAGGAACAATAGAACAGCAGGAACAGAATGCAACCGATACCCTGGAAAACCTTGTTCATTTGATAAACGGCGGTTATGAACTGGTTATAACCCATGGAAACGGCCCACAGGTGGGTAATATTTTAATGCGCAACGATGCCGGCGAACAATTGTACAACATCGCACCCATGCCACTCGATATTTGTGTTGCCGATTCGCAGGGAGGAATTGGTTACATGCTGGAAAGAATGATGCGAAATGTATTGAACAAACATGGCATTCAGAAAAATGTAATTACCATGGTAACCCTGGTGGAAGTTGACCAGAATGATCAGGCATTTGCCAACCCGTCCAAAAGAATAGGAAAACTCTACACAAAAGAGGAGGCCGACCACCTTGCAAAAGAAAAACAATGGATTTTTAAAAGCACCTCAAAAGCCGAAGGAAAATACCGGAGGGTGGTTCCGTCGCCGGTTCCGCTGGATATAATTAACAAAGAAACCATTGAACTGCTGGTAAAAAACGGAAATATTGTTATTGCAGCCGGTGGTGGCGGAATTCCGGTGTATTACGATGAAGAAAAAAATGTACGCACCCTTGATGCAGTTATCGATAAAGACATGGCCTCCAGTTTGCTGGCAGCCAACATAAAAGCCGACGAGCTATACATTCTTACCGATGTTTCATTTATTTACAAGGATTTTGGCAAACCTACCCAGGAAAAACTTGAATTTCTGGATT
The DNA here is from genome assembly GCA_016931875.1 of Prolixibacteraceae bacterium. Classification (GTDB taxonomy): domain Bacteria; phylum Bacteroidota; class Bacteroidia; order Bacteroidales; family Prolixibacteraceae; genus Draconibacterium. Next base: position 5,614 of record JAFGDX010000461.1, on the reverse strand, counting down.
ACAACGACACCTTAAAATATCTTGAACTGGGTACCTTTGCAGAAGGTACCATGGAACCCAAAATTAAAGCATGCCTGAACTTTATAAAAAACGGTGGACAGAAAAGTGTCATTACCGAGGCTAAAAAACTGGAAGATAAATCGTTTGGCTCAAAAATAACCATGAATTACGAAGATTAAAAAATACAGATAAAAAACATACATTATGGCAGTAAACTTAAAAAACCGGAACTTTTTAAAATTGCTTGATTTTAGCACGGAAGAAATTTACTATTTAATTGAACTTGCAGCCGATTTAAAAGATGCAAAAAAAAGAAGGATGGAAGACCGGCGGTTAAAAGGAAAAAATATAGCGCTCATTTTCGAAAAAGCTTCAACCCGCACGCGCTGTGCATTTGAGGTTGCTGCCTACGACCAGGGCGCCCGCGTAACCTATCTCGGACCAACCGGCTCTCAAATCGGGCAAAAAGAATCGATGAAAGATACGGCTCGTGTGCTGGGCCGCATGTACGACGGCATTGAATATCGTGGTTTCGGACAAAATATTGTGGAAGAACTGGCAAAATATGCCGGGGTTCCGGTGTGGAACGGGTTAACCAATGAATTTCATCCGACACAAATTCTGGCCGATGTTCTTACCATGAAGGAACACTCAACAAAACCGCTTTCCGAAATTAAATTCTGTTACCTGGGCGACGCCCGCAACAATATGGGAAACTCGCTGATGGTGGGTGCCGCAAAACTTGGAATGGATTTCAGAGCTGCCGCGCCAAAAGACTGCCAGCCTGCAGAAGAACTTCAAAAAGAATGTTTGAAAATTGCCAAAAATACAGGTGCTAAAATTACCGTGACTGAAAATGTGGAAGAAGCCGTAAAAAACTGCGATTTTCTGTATACCGATGTTTGGGTTTCAATGGGCGAACCCCAGGAAGTTTGGGCTGAACGGATTAAGCTGCTCCTCCCTTACCAGGTAAATGCGAAAACGATGAAACTTACCGGCAACCCGAATGTTAAATTTTTGCATTGTTTACCCGCATTTCATAACCGCGAAACCAAAATCGGGGAAGAGATGTATCAAAAATTTGGTTTGGAAGCCATGGAAGTAACCGAAGAAGTTTTTGAAAGCAAAGCTTCTGTTGTTTTCGACCAGGCTGAAAACCGGCTTCACACCATAAAAGCAGTAATGGTTGCAACCTTAAGTTAACATTTCCCGGATTCTGCTATCCGTTGGAAAAAACATCGACGAAAACAACTCATGAAAAAACACCTTTTGTTTTTTGTTTTTCTGGTTTCATCCTTGCCGGTTTGGAGCCAGGAAGATATCAAAAAAGAAATTATTGCATTTACCGATTCAACAGAACTGATAATCAGAAACGGAAGAAAATTAATTGCAGGGAAAACCGTTTCGGGCGACCATCAGTCGGCCATTTCCACGCTCAATTATTTAAAGGAAACGGTAGACGAAAAATACATCATTCTTTACCCTGCCGAGGAAATTCTGGTTGCAATCGCCTGTCGTAACTTTGAGCTTTTCCTTTATGTGGCACGAAACTGGAACTCGCTGATGGAAGGAAAAGTAAGAACTTTTCAAATGGAATCGATTTCAGATGAAATTCACGCATACCTTGGCAACGAAATGCCGTTTATTCTGGAAGATGTAAATAACAGCCCTCTTCCGGAAACAGAAAAAACATTGATGCAACTCTACATCCGATATTATTTGAACGACAGCCATACCGACCTTAACAAGGACCTGAAAAAATATGTAAAAACCCACCCGGATTCGGAGTACAACCCTTTTGCAAATGAGCTCCGGCAACTCACATTTACCGGCCGGATGAATTTTTGCCTGGGCTACGGAAACGAATTTTTACACGGACCGATAACCGATAATTTTGATTCGCATATGCAGGTGATGAATTTTGAAATCGATGGTTTTGTGAACCGTTTATACCTATCCCTGTTTATGAACGGAAGTGTAAGCCGCGAACTTTCAAAAAACAACCTTCCTGTAAAAGACAGAGACTGGACTCACCCGTCGGGCGACAAGGTAAGCAGTTTGAAATACGGACTAAAAATTGGCAAGTCATTGTATTCTACTGATAAATTGAACTTCTACCCCTACATTGTTATTGGCGGTTACGAAATAAATTCACAATCTTCGCTGGCCGAAAATGATTCGGACGAAAAAAACAACCTGACCGGAACTTTTTGTCCGGGTGTGGGCGCCTCCTGCGATTTGATTCTTAAAAAATGGCAAACGCAAAACATTTACGACCCCGAAGGTTTTCTTTTTATCAGACCCAGTATTGGATACGACTATTTTTTAAGCAACAAGGAAATTTCAAAAGGAGGAAATTTGTATTTCAATTTGTCTTTGGGTGTAAGTTTGGGAGGTATGCACTAATCAATTTTCTTTTCGAATGATAATGTATGGTTTAATTTTATAATTTTAGGCCATGCAAAAAAAGTTAATCTCTGCATTAGGAATGAATTTGTTATCCTGTGTATTACTTTGCGCATTTACTGTTCAATTGTTCGCACAGGAAGGAAAGGCGATTGACAGCCTGAAAAAAGAACTGAAAACCCAAACCGATGGAAATAAACTAACCCAAAGTTATTATGAGTTAGCCAAACTTTATGTGCTTTCAAATTTCGATTCGGCCGCGTTTTATTACAACAAAGCTTTAATGCTTGCACAAAATCAGGAGGATACAAAACTCACTACCGAAATCTTACTCAACATCAGCAAATTACAGGCAAAACAATCAAAGTTCGACATTGCCGAAACCAATTGTACAAAAGCCATTGAACTGGCCCGGGAAACCGAAAACAACCGGCTGTTGATTGAAGGCAATCTGCTGCTGGCCAAAATTAAAGTTATCAGCAGTAACTTTTCAGAAGTACTTTCCATTCTTGAGCCCACACTTGAAAATGCAAAGGAACTGAACGACTCGCTCCTCATTTCGGAATGTTACGATGCATACGGAGCGTACTACTATTATTCCGATATACCGCAGTCAATCGATTATTACATTAAAAGCATACGAATACTCGAAAAATACGCCGAATCAGAAACTCTGCTAAGCCGGGTAATCAACGTTGGTTCGCTTTATGGCCGAATCGGGCAAAACAAGCAAGCCATTGAATATTTACTTCGCGGGGCAGAAATTGCAGAAAACACCCGCCAGGATTATGTAATGAGCACGGTTTACAATAACCTGGCGGCCATCTATTTTGAAATGCAGGAGGTTGAAAAGTCGAAATATTACCTGGAAGAGGCGCTGAAAATTGCCCGCAATCTGAATGATGAGCCCATGATTTGCGGAATTATGGTTAATATTGGAGAACTTTACCAGGGCGAAAAAAAATACGATGTAGCACTGGATTATTATGAACAGGGCTTGAACAACCCGGCAATAAACAACATCCCCGACCAAAAAATTTACACCTTACACAACATTGCCACACTTTATTATGACCTAGGAGATTACAACGCCGCTGTTCAATATGCTGAAAACGCACTTTCTCTGGCCAGGCAGTACAACATAACTTTGCATAATGTTGAGTTGTACAGCATTTTGTCAAAAGCATACGAAAAAAATCAGAATTATAAAAAGGCACTTGAAAATCAGAAGTTGTATAAAGCTTTCAACGACTCGCTTTTTAACCTTCAAAGTACTGAAAAAATTGCCGAAATTCAGGCGAAATATGATTTCGATACTGCTGAAAGTGAGAATATTTTATTAAAAAAAGACAATGAAATTCAGGCGCTGACCATTCAAAAACAAAAAAACAGACAATACCTCTTGCTCATTGTCTTGTTTTTCATTTTTTCGGCTATTGTTCTGGCCTGGTTCAAAATTAAACGCGACCGAAAAACCAACCTCATTTTAAGCACCAAAAATGCTGAAATAGAACTCAAATCGAAGGAACTTGAAAAAGCCAACATTGCAAAAGACAAATTCTTTTCCATTTTAGCCCACGACCTACGAAATCCGTTCAACTCCATTCTTGGATCGATGGATCTTTTATCCAACGAATATGATGTTATGAGCGATGACGAACGAAGACACTTTATACACCTGATTTACAAGTCGGCGCAATCAACCAACAAATTACTGGCCAACCTGCTTGAATGGTCGCAAACACAACGGGGGGGTGTAAAACTGGACAAGAAAAACAACAATGTTGCGGCACTTATTAAAGAGTCGGTTAACCTGCATCAAAACCTGGCCACCAAAAAGGAAATATCAATTGACAACCATGTGCAGGACAACACTATTGCATTTTTTGATAAAAGAACGATAACAATAACCATTAACAACCTGATTAACAACGCAATTAAATTCACACCTCAAAAAGGAAATGTCACCATCTCGGCAGAAAGGGTCAACGGAAGCGTATACATTGCCATACAAGACACGGGAGTTGGAATTCCGCCCCATGCACTAAAGTCGCTGTTTAAAATCGAGGTGGCCCAGTCAACCCCCGGAACAAATTCAGAGCCTGGTACGGGGTTGGGACTGATTCTTTGCAAAGAGTTTGTTGAAAAAAACAACGGAAGCATTCACGTGAACAGTGAAGAAGGAAAAGGAAGTTGTTTTAAAATTTCGCTCCCTGCCGAAAGTTAACAAAACAGAGTAAATCATTCACACCGGCTGTTTCTGATTTAAAACATCGTTTTAAAATTGATTTTTCGTTTTATCAGCGTTAATTTTATACAAGCTTTAACCTGCGTTTAAATTGCAATTAAATATGCCTGAAAATAAGAATGTTGCGTTGGTTTTATCGAGTGGTGGTGCCAGGGGTATTGCCCACATTGGAGTTATTGAAGAATTACAAAGCCGGGGTTATGTTGTTACCTCGGTTTCCGGAACATCGATGGGAGCATTGATAGGAGGAATGCTGGCTACCGGAAAACTGGAAATTTATAAAAACTGGATGTGTTCGCTGGACAAAATGGATGTGTTCAGCCTCGTGGATTTTACCGTCAATATTTCAGGAATTGTAAAAGGCAACAGAATTATCAGGGAAATGAAAAAAATGATTCCCGACACCCCGATTGAAAAGCTGCAAATTCCTTATTCAGCAGTGGCTACCGATGTATTAACAGAAAAGGAAATTATTTTCACAACCGGAAGTTTGTACGAGGCTATCCGTGCTTCCATTTCAATTCCTTCGGTTTTTATTCCGCACCAGATAAACGGCTGGCAACTTATTGACGGGGGAGTTATCAATCCCATTCCAATAAACCGGGTCAAAAGAAACGGAGCTGACATTTTGGTGGTTGTTAATTTGTATTCCCCAATTCCCCACAGAGAACCTGCCACAAAAACAGAAGAAAAGCCGTACAACAAAAAACAGTCAAAATATCTGAAAGCCATTCATGAACGAATTGACAATATTATTCCTAAAAACAAGAAAGACAAGGTGGGGTATATCAACCTTTTGAATAAAACATCAAGTTTAATGATTCATAAAATTGCAGAATTAACCATCGAACGGTATCAGCCCGATATAACCATAGAAATATCGCGCAACGCATATGGGACGTATGAATTTTACAGGGCAAAAGAGATAATTGAAACGGGCCGGGAAGCAGCAAGAGTTGC
>JAFGDX010000460.1 GCA_016931875.1 Prolixibacteraceae bacterium | reverse complement strand
GATTACACTGAAATCTTTGGCGAGATGGATGACTTTTAAGTTCAAGATTGCAGAGATTACTTAGTTTAGTCACAAATTACAGGCTGCTCACTTTATTTTGAGCAGTCTTTTTTTTGTTCTTTCTTTGCCGGAGAAGAAAACAAAATGATGCCAAAAACATTGATCATCGTTACAGGGCCAACAGGCATTGGCAAAACCGCCACCGGAATTCAACTGGCCTGCTACTATCAAACGGAAATTGTTTCGGCCGATTCACGCCAGATTTTCAGGGAACTGACTATTGGAACCGCGGTTCCCCCGCCCACCGAACTTACCATGGCCAAACACCATTTTATACATTCGCATTCCATTACTGAAAATTACAACGCCAGCAAATATGAAACCGAAGCCCTGAACCTGCTGGAACAATTATTCACAAAATACAACGAAGTAATAATGGTGGGTGGATCGATGCTGTATATCGATGCGGTTTGCAAAGGAATAGACACCATGCCCGACGCCGACCCGGAAATCAGGGAAATGTTAAAAAAAAGATTTCAAACCGGGGGGATTGAAAGTTTACGGTTGCAGCTAAAAAAACTGGACCCGGAGTATTACCAAACGGTTGATTTAAAAAATCCGGCCCGCATTATTCACGCCCTCGAAATTTGTTTGATGACCGGAAAACCCTATTCTTCATTCCGTACCAATCCGCAAAAAAAACGTCCTTTCAACATCCTGAAAGTGGGGTTAAACTGCCCCCGCGAAATGCTTCACGAAAAAATAAACCACCGCGTTGACAAAATGGTGGAAGCCGGGTTGGAAAAGGAAGCCCGGAGCGTTTATCATCTCCGGCATCTCAATGCATTGAACACAGTTGGTTATCGCGAGTGGTTTGCCTGTTTTGATGGTGAAATACCGCGTGAAAAAGCCATTGAACTTATCAAACGAAACTCACGCAGGTATGCCCGCAAACAAATTACCTGGTTTGGGAAAGACCCCGAAACAATGTGGTTTGAACCCGGCCGCGAAAATGAAATAATCGCTGCCCTAAACAATCAAATTCAGCAAAAATGAATGGTGCCAACAATTTTGTAATACGCGTTTACGGTTTGATAGTTGATAATTCAAACCGGGTTTTGCTTTCCGATGAGTTTCAGATGGGAATGAAAATGACCAAATTTCCGGGCGGCGGGCTTGAATTTGGCGAGGGCCCGGTTGACTGTCTGAAAAGAGAAATCAGAGAAGAATGCAACGGACAAACACTCAAAAACATCCGCCATTTTTATACCACCGACTTTTACCAAAAGGCGCTTTTTTATCCCAACCACCAGCTAATCAGTATTTACTACAGGGCAGAACTTGCAGACCCTGTTCAATTCTCCGTTTCAGCAAAACCGTTCAGCTTCGGAAAAATGGAAAACGGGAACCAAAGTTTCCGGTGGGCAGAAATCAGCCGGCTTTCTGAAAACGAGCTAACATTCCCGATTGATAAAATTGTGGTACAAAAATTAATTTCTCTATTCTCTGTTTGAAGTTCGCCAAAAATTACGGAATTTTACTTTAAATTCTGTTCACTTTTCAGGCGCCACTGCCTGACCAAAACTGAGACAACAATGAGAAAGTTACATGTATCATTATCAGAAACCAGTAAAATCATCAAATCGATAACCTCTGATTTGAAATTGCAGGAAACCATCAACACGGTTACACAGGAAATTATTCGCTGCTTTAACACCGGAAAAAAAGTGATGTTTTGCGGAAACGGTGGCAGCGCCGCCGATGCCCAACACCTCGCCGCCGAATTATCGGGGCGGTTTTATCTTGACCGTTTTCCCTTGCCGGCGGAGGCTTTGCACGTAAATTCATCGTACATCACAGCCGTTGCCAACGACTATTCGTTCGACAAAATATACTCCCGCTATGTTGCCGGCGCAGGAAAAGAAGGAGATATTTTAATCGGGATGACCACCTCAGGAAATTCCGAAAACATTATACAGGCCTTTAATGCAGCCCGCGAAAATAAAATTATTACCGTTGGTTTTACCGGAAAAAACGGCGGCCGAATCACCCAGTTGTCCGACTTTTTAATCCAGGTCCCTTCAACCATTATTCCCCGTATTCAGGAAATGCACCTTTTAATTGGGCATGTCATTTGCGAGACGGTTGAAAAGGAGATGTTTGGGAATGAAGGATAAAAAACGTAGAAAAGCGCTTTTTCTCGATCGCGACGGGACCATTAACATTGAAAAAAACTACGTTTATAAAATTGAAGATTTCGAATTTCAACCCGGAATTTTTGAGCTTATTTCCGATTATCAAAAAAAAGGCTTTCTGATTTTTGTTGTCACCAATCAATCGGGAATTGCCCGCGGGTTGTATACCGAAAAAAATTACCAAAGCTTAACCCGGTGGATGATATCGCGTTTTATGCAGGAAGGAATCATCATTGCAAAGGTTTACCACTGCCCGCACCACCCCGAAATTACCGGCGAATGTTTTTGCAGAAAACCCAATCCGGGAATGATTTTGAAGGCCATTGATGAATACAAAATTGATCGTGTTAATTCTGTGTTGATTGGTGACAAAAAAAGCGATATTTTAGCAGGCAAAAAAGCAGGAATAGGAAAGAATATTTATATTCAGGAACTTTTAGGGAAATATTATATCTGACATAAAAAGTTATAAAAGTGCAGCATTTTACGCAGGCAGAAGTTAGTTACATTGAAGATCGTTACCAGGATTTTCTGAAAGTGGTTCAGGATAAATTTGACCCGGAACGGTTGGAACG
>JAFGDX010000459.1 GCA_016931875.1 Prolixibacteraceae bacterium | reverse complement strand
TTGGTGCAAAATTCCATTACCTTTTCAACTCCGGCCCGGTTGTACCAGCTGCGGTCAAACAAAACCATTTCGCCTCCTGCCGGAAGATGAGCCACATACCGCTGAAAATACCACTGTGTTTTTTCCTTCTCGGTGGGTGTTCCCAAAGCAACCACACGGCAAATTCTTGGGTTCAGCGACTGAATGATTCGCTTGATGGTGCCTCCTTTCCCGGCAGCATCTCTTCCCTCAAAAATTACAACTACTTTCAAGCCTTTGTGTTTTATCCACTCCTGCAGTTTTACCAGTTCTATCTGCATCTTGTTCAGCTCTTGTTCGTAGATTTTCTTTGATAATTTTTTTCTGGGCTGCGCTTCCGGATTTTCCATATTCGTTTGTTTAGATTCAGTGACGATGAATGCATTAAAAGTAAAAAAAATCATTTAATTTTTACTGAAAAGAAGCTTTAAATCAAAATGTAAGCTCCAAATTGTGTATCGGCAGCGATATCAATTAATGGGAAAAAACCCGATTCAATTTTTCCTGAAGCGATCTGCAAAGGATGTTTTTTTGCCATCTCTTTTTGGAAGGAGTAAAATGGAATGCCCGGTTGATAATAGGTTCTGAAAACTCCCTTTTTTCCCGGGTAAATGAATTTTTCCAGTTGCAGCGAAAGAAGCCCCATGTTTTGCCTCACGTTGATTTCCAGACAGGGATTTATTTTGAGTTGTTTTTTTTCATCCCGGAAAATCAGTGTGTCAACACCAAAGTTGCCTTCATAAAGTTGGGCAAGCTGGCTGTTTTCAAGAATTTTAATCAGCGGAGGCAGGATAATTTCGGGCACTTTGTTGATGATGCTTTTTGTCTCTTCAGAAAAACAGTCGGGCAGGCCGTTCAGAAAATTTCCCTGGTAGCGGCCTTTTTGGTCAGCCGTAAAATTGCTGATTCCCAGATACGAAATTTTGCCCTTTTGCAATTCAAACTGAAAAGCCAAATCGGCAGCTTTTTCAAGCAGCGGTTCAACAATGGCAAACCCCTGGTCGTTTACTATTCCCATTAATTTCTCCCACACTTTTTCGTGAACAGGTGTTTTTGTAATGGGTTGCAACCCGCGTCCCGAGCTGCTCCAGGGCGCTTTTACCATTAATTTTTCCCATCGTAAAATCAACCTTTCAAACTGTTCTTTTGTGGTGCAAATTTCAGGGAGCAAATCTTCAGTGATAAAAATACCGGACGGCGCAGTACAAAGCAGTTCTTTTAAAATGGTCAGCGCAAAACCTTTGGAATACAGGTTGCGGTGCTCAGGTTTCCAGTGTGCCACGGGCGATGTTAAAAATTCTTCAGAACATCCGGATTTTAAGCGGGCCAGTGTTTTGTGGGCGGCAGGGCTCCAGCCCCAGGGCAATAGTTTGTTAAATGTTGTTTTTGGAACGGTAACAGTATTCAGAATTTCTTTTTTCAGAACAAATTGAGGAAGTGTATAACCCATTTTGTCAAATTGTTCCACAAATTTTTTTGAAGGAAGTCGTTCCACCAAAATCAGATCCTGCGAATCTGCAAAATACAGGGGCAACATTGCCAAATCCGATTCCATTTTTTGTAAAATACGGTTGGGTTGCCACGAAGCAGTTCCGTTGGCCACAGCATATTCGCAGGTGGGATTAAAAAAATATATGTTGGGCAAATGGTCCAATCTCCTTGTTTTTTTTTCAATGAACAAATAAAGTAATTATTCGTTTTTTAAAAATTAATTAATGAAAAGGAAATATGTATCTGCTGACACAAAACCAACTGTAATGATTTTTATTTATCCTGTATTTTAAGAAAAAATTAACACAATGGTTGTGTTTTTGGTGTTTGGTTTTGTTTTTGATATTTTTTAGTTAGGTTGGCGTTCAAAATGGCAATTTTTATTTTTTTAATTATTTCTCAGATAAACGAGTACTTGGCAAATGTTATATAACCAGATTATAATTAACCGAAAGAATTCTATTTTGATGTTTTAGTGAGATTTTGAAAAATAATTTCACTTGATATTTATTTAAAAATTGTTTCTATGAAAAAACTTGCACTGTTTATTTTAAGTATTCTTACAGTAGGAATACAATTAACAAATGCACAGGTTCGAAGTATCTCAGGCACCGTTACAAGTGCTGAAGATGGTACGGCTATACCTGGTGTATCTGTTTTGGTTCGTGGAACAACCATTGGTACTGTTACCAATATCGATGGTTACTATGAACTGGATGTTCCCGAGGATGCCAATGTTCTTACATTTTCGTTTGTTGGGATGAAAAATGTAGAATTACGCATTGAGGGAGCGGTAATTAACGCAACTATGGAGGCCGATGTTTTAGGTCTGGATGAGGTGATGGTAGTCGCATTTGGTACCACAACAAAAGAAGCTTTTACCGGTTCGGCCGAAGTAATTGGTTCACGCGAACTTGAAACCCGCGCTGTTACATCGCCCATTTCTGCCATTGAAGGAGCAACAACCGGTGTACAGGTTCTTTCTGCCTCCGGACAGCCGGGTTCTTCGCCTGAAGTTATTATTCGGGGTGTAGGAACTTTAAACGGTACAACCAATCCGTTGTATGTGGTAGATGGTGTTCAGTATGAGGGAGCTCTTACCAACCTTAATGCGGAAGATATTGAATCGATGACCATTTTAAAAGATGC
>JAFGDX010000458.1 GCA_016931875.1 Prolixibacteraceae bacterium | reverse complement strand
TTAAATATCTGTTTCAGCGAAAAGTTCATTGCCCTACCCCAATTAAAAATATTTTCTAACTTTACTTTGAACATCCTTTGTGTATGGCAACGACATCAAAAAAAACTATAAAAATCGGTGGAATTGATGAACAAATTCTTGTAGAGAGAATGATTTTGGGAGACAAAACTGCATTTGAACTGCTCTTCAAATATTATTATCCCGGGTTGGTTGTGTTTGCTACGAACATTGTTGTTAACACAGATGAGGCAGAGGAAATAGTACAGGATTTCTTTGTTCGTATTTGGGAAAACAGAAGTGCATTAAAAACGGATAATCCTTTAAAAAACTATCTTTTTACATCTATTAAAAACCGATCAATCAATTTCTTAAAAAGTGCACAGGTAAAAAAGAGTGTAATTGACGAGCTAAAGCGACAAATGGAAACTGAAATACGTTATAATCCTGATATCTATACTGCTACGGAACTCCAGCAGCAATTAAAAAATGCATTCAAAAAACTACCTCCACGCACCGCAGAAATTTTTACACTCAGCCGCTTTAAAGGTTTTTCCAACGATGAAATTGCCGAGTCGCTGGGTATCTCCAAACGAACTGTTGAGACCCAGGTTTCCAATGCTTTGAAGATAATACGAAAAGAACTCCGGAATTATCTCACTTTACTTCTATTTTTTTAATCGAAAAAAAACTTTTTACACTACGTGTTTTACCCGGCATGATTGTATCATTAATGTGTGACAGAGAAAATCAGCTTATTACTAACACAATTCAATTGGAAAAAAAGACGAATAATAAAAACGAACAACTTTCTCATTATCTGAAATATAACAAAGGATTAACAAAGGAAGAGAAAGAAATACAGGCATCAATAATGGCCGGTTTAACCGAAGAAATTGACGCAACCCGTGCATTTAAAAAAGTATTGCTCAGAACAAATCAAAAAGATAAAACACGGCAAATTATTCAGCAAATTACCAGGATTGCAGCCATACTGGCTATTCCTTTGCTTATGTATTCTGCCTGGAGTGTTTGGAAACAATTTTCAGCAAAAAGTCAAATCCAGGAGGTAGCAGAACAACAGTTTAGCAGTCCGACGGGAATGCGCTCAGTTATAATCCTCCCTGATGGATCAAAAGTTTGGCTCAATGCGGAAAGTTCTCTGAAATACAATGTTCCTTTTCTTCAGAAAAACCGGAACATTTACCTTGAAGGCGAGGCCTTTTTTGACGTTACTGAAAACAAAAAATCACCTTTTGTAGTAAATACAGCAAACACTTCTGTCGAAGTAACCGGAACCCGTTTCAATGTAAAAGCATACCCAAATGAAGAAGTGGTTTCGGTAGCCTTGCAACAAGGTTCGGTAAAATTACTGGCAGTTAATTCTGAAAATGAAAGTCGTGAAGTTAATATGAAAGCCGGTGAATTTTACACCGTTGGAAAAGGGACAAATATTTTACAAAAGCTTACATTAAATATTGACAAACAAATCGCGTGGCATAAGAATATTCTTGTGCTCGATGAAACTCCGCTTGAAGAAGTAGCGGTTCTGCTGGAACGATGGTACGGGGTAAAAGTTATTATTAAAGATGACGATTTAAAAAAATATAAATTCAGTACAACTTTTGAAAATGAACCCCTAAACAGGGTACTGGAATTACTTGAGTTGAGTTCTCCGGCACTTAAAATTGACTATAAACCCGGAAAACTTACCAATGAAACAGGAGAAAAAAACTATTCAACAGTAACTATTTCAAAAAAATAAAATTGCCTATGATAAAACAATAATATTCAAAAAAAGGGAGGAAGTGCGCCAACACTCCCTCCGCTAAATACTTAATAATTAGTCTGTAATTAAACTAATAAAAAACATTCAAAGTTATGAAAAATTTTGTCAAACCCTTGTGGCTGCTTATTAAGCGTCATAAGAAAAAATTTATGATTATGCGTAATGCATTGTTGCTAATTCTTATTTCTACTTTTCAGGTTGTGGCTTCCAGTAGTTACTCGCAAACCAAAAAGTTAAAGGTAAACATGGAAGAAGCAACAGTAAAACAGGTCCTCGCGGCTGTTGAGGAACAAAGCGAATTCTATTTTTTGTACAACAGCGAACTAATAGATGTGGACCGAAAAGTAAACATCTCGGTGGAAAATGAAACTATTGATAATATCCTTCAAAAACTCTTTAACAAGGATGAAGTAGGGGTGCTTATTAAAGACAAGTATATTATATTAACTCCAAATTCAGCAAGTGTACCGGACCAAAAAACAGTTACCGGTAAAGTTACCGATGACAACGGTGAACCACTCCCCGGAGTTTCCATAGTAATTAAAGGGACAAACAATGGAACAGTTACCGATTTTGACGGGAATTTCTCCCTGAGCAATCTTTCTTCGGAGGACATCCTTATATTTTCGTTTGTTGGAATGGAAACCAAAGAAATTGAGGTAGGCACTCAAACCACTATCAATGTCACATTGTCGTCCAGCGCCATTGGTCTCGAAGAGGTGGTTGTAACCGCTTTGGGTATAAAAAGGGAACAAAAAGCACTGGGGTACTCGGTGCAAATAGTGGATGGCGAAAGTTTACAAAAAGTTTCGGGTATTGATGTAGGAACTTCGCTCACCGGAAAAGTTGCCGGGGTTCTGGTTCAAAACTCAACCGATTTTAATGTTGAACCCACCATTACAGTTCGTGGAGCAGATCCTTTGATTGTTATTGATGGTATTGCCTACTCCAATAAAAAATTAAATGATATTGCTGCCGAAGACATCGAATCGATGAACGTATTAAAAGGAGCAACTGCTTCCGCTCTTTACGGTTTTCGCGGGCAGAACGGTGCCATTCTGATAACCACCAAAAATGGCAGCTCAAACAAAACAGGTGTATCGGTCGATTTAACCAGCAACACCATGTTTAACGCCGGTTTTCTTGCAATACCTGAAAAACAAAGTGTTTACGGACGCGGTACCGCTTATATTTACGATATCAATTCCGACCAATCGTGGGGAACTTTTATGGATGGCTCAATGCAACGCCAGTGGGATCCTATTGCTAAGGAGTTCAGAGAATATACATACCTGCCGGTTGGAAAAAACAACTTTAAAAACTTTTTGGAACCGGGTTACATTACAAACAACAACGTTAGTGTAGCATTCAAAGGCGACCAGATTGCACTGAGAAGTTCGCTCAACTGGACAAGGAATAAAGGCCAGTATCCAAATTCGATGCTCAATAAATATACCTATACATTGGGTGGAGATATTAATCTGGATCGGTTCAAACTAACATCAAATATGTCGTATACCAAACGCGAGTCTCCCAATATGGGTTCCAATGGTTATACTTCTTACGATCCCATGTATACCCTGCTCATCTGGTCATCAGCGGATTTTAATATTCTCGATTATAAAGACAATTACTGGTTAAAGCCGGGTGAAGTTCAAAACAACCAATTCGGATACGACCTTGAAAACAATGTTTACAGCGGGAAAAATCAGAACAATCCGTATTTTGACCGGTGGGAAAGAACAAACGAGGTATCACGCGACATTTTTAATGCCGATCTTACTGCAAGTTATAATGTTGCACACTGGTTAAAAGCAACTGTCCGTTCAGGGCTTGATTTTTTTGTTGACCGTGGTCAAATCAGAATCTCCCGTGGTTCATATACCTCTTCAGGAAACACCGGAATTCCGGGAAATCCGTATACCTGGAATGGCAGCAGAACAGGCGCTTATCTGACCGGGAAAACCCAGGGTTTTAGTATTAACAGCGATTTTTTACTTACCGGAAACAAAACATTCTTAAATAATTTTGAAGCAGAATATCTTGCAGGAGGAACCATTTTCTACGACAGGAATGATAACATCAATGCAGAAACTGTGGGCGGCATTTCAATCCCCGACTATTTTTCACTCAATGCTTCCGTAAGTCCGGCGGCGGTTGTGGAAAGCACTACATCGCGACAAGTAAATTCATTGTATGGCCGTTTTGCTGTTTCCTGGAATAAACTGATCTTTTTGGATTTTACCGGACGCAACGATTGGGTTTCGATGTTGGCAAACCCGGAAGTACCAAAATCTGACCGGTCGTATTTTTATCCATCCATTTCGGGTAGTTTTGTGGCATCTGAACTTTTACCGGAAGGTACTGCCGGTTGGTTAGACCTTTTTAAATTCAGAGGGTCGTGGACACAGGCCAAAACACCACCTTCACCGTATGTAATAAACAGTGTTTTCACAGTAAATCCGGGAACCTGGAACGATGCAAACGGCGCTGCTGCACCCGATGCTCTTTATTTAAATACATACAGTCCGAACTCCTACACAACAACAGAAGTTGGGTTACAGGGGATGATGTTCAAAAAACGTTTAACTGTTGACCTAACTTATTATTCCAATCATGTCTATGACATCTTAAAAAAAGGACCTTTAACATCAGCATCAGGATATACGGGCATTTGGTTGAATACAGATGAAGAACGTTCGAACAGGGGTTGGGAAGTAGCTGTTACAGGAACGCCTGTTAAAACAAAAGATGTACAATGGGATATAAACGTCAACTGGTCAACATACAAACAGGTATACACCCAGCTCGACTCACTGTACACGTCAAACTTTGGACAACCCTGGGTTGAAGTAGGAAACCGGACAGATGCGTTTATAACAAAAGATTATCTCCGTGTACCTGATGGTCAATATGCCGGGCAGTACATATACAACACCAGTGGCCGAATTGTGAGAAGTAGTTATAATTCCTTGTATGGATATAGCGACCCGGACTGGATATGGGGAGCAAATACTACTTTACGTTACAAAAACTTCAGCCTGTATGCATCTTTCGATGGTGTTGTGGGCGGTTTATTAAGCACCCGTACAGAAAGTTACATGTGGCAATCGGGGGTACATCCGAATTCAGTAACCAAAGAACGTGAAATGGATACACAGGACCCGGGCTCCAAAAACTATATTGGTGAAGGGGTGCAGGTCGTGTCCGGATCGGTTACATACGATGCGTATGGCAACATAACCAGCGATACCCGCCAATATGCACCAAACGATGTACCATCAACTTATAAACAAGCTGCACTGGATTTACATAACACCAGTGCATGGGGCGGTAATGCAAATCCCAACGATATCTACGCAAGAACCTTCTTAAAACTTCGTGAATTATCATTGACTTATACCATACCCGCAAACTTTGTCAATAATTTGGCAGGAGGTTTGGTCAAGGCCGCATCTGTCAGTTTTGTAGGTCAAAACGTATTGTTCTGGTCAAAAGACTGGAAATACTCCGACCCTGATGGTGGTAATGAAGATTTTGCTGACCCTTCAGTGAGATATCTTGGCGCTAATGTTAAAGTTACATTCTAAAAAAGTTGAACTATGAAAAATATGAAATATTTAATTACAATCGTTTCTCTCATTTTCGCAGTTTCCTGTGATAATTTTGAGGAAATAAATACAGATCCCAATAAAACAAACCAGGTTACACCGGCAATGCTTGCCACGCAAACATTAAAAGATACCTATCGGTTCTGGAATCCAAATCCATCAGACTTTGCGTCGGGAAACCTCTTTAACAAGCACATTGCCATGCTTGAAACAAACCCGAATCCTTATCAGTATTATTATTCGTACTGGCCTTATGGTAGTTTTGGTGCCTATACCAGATTAACAGATCTTCAATATATGTCAACATATGCAGAGGGTTCACAATATGAATCTTCGTATAAAGGGTTGGAACTGTTTTTAAAAGCATGGTTCGGATTCTCAGCAACGCTTGATATGGGAGATGTTCCATATTCGGAAGCCGGACAGGCAAATGAAGGTATTACGCAACCGAAATACGACAAACAGGCCAACGTATTTGCAGAAATTCTTGCCGACCTTGAACAAGCTGAATCTTACTTTGCACAAGGTGTAAATTTCGACGGCGATATTATGTATGATGGTAATGCCTCCAAATGGAGAAAACTGTGTAATGCCATGCAACTGAAAGTGATTCAGACCATGAGCAAAAAAGCCACTTCAGACCAAAAAGCACGTTTTGCCGAAATTGTAAATGCAGGAAACCTGATGGAAGGCAACGACGATAATTTTAAACTTGTGTATACTGAAAATCCAAATGCTACATACCCGATGTGGAATGGAGAAGAACGCAGAAAAAACACCGGTGTTTCAGAACTGGTAATTAATTCGTTGAAAAATTTTAACGACCGCAGGTTGTTTTATTTTGCTGAACCGGCACAGGCAATGATTGAAGGTGGAATGACCGAATCGGATCTTGATGCTTATGTTGGAGCTCCAACTCAAATGTCAGCCGAGCAACTTGCGCTTAACAATGCCGTTGGTGCTTACTCTCTCATTAACAAACGTTATGTTGAATTTATGGATGGTGATCCAATGCTTATTTTTACCTATTCGGAACAATGTTTCATTATCTCCGAAGCCATTGAAGAAGGCTGGGTTTCCGGTGATGCGCAGGAATATTATGAAAACGGGGTAAAAGCCCAGCTGGAGTATTATATGAACCTGAATCACACTGCTGATTATGTGCACGGCATGGCCATAGATCAGGATTATATCAACAACTATTTTACCGGTGACGCTGCTTATGCAACAGGTGGAACAAAAGAAGACCGTTTGCATCAGATTTGGACGCAGCGCTGGTTAATAGATTTTTTTCAGGGAAATGGTGGAAACTACCCGCAATTTCTGCGTACCGGGTATCCCGAGTATCCTTTGGATCCTTCAACCAGTTTGAACCCGGAAGACCCGACTGTTTATCCAAAACGTTGGATGTACCCAACAGATGAGCTGACAAAAAATCCGGACAGTTATCAAAAAGCTATTGATGAACAATTTAACGGATATGATGGTATAAACCAGGTGCCATGGTATCTTCAATAAAAAGTCTTAATAAATAATCCGGATACTTTTATAGATTAATAATAGTTTAGTTTGGTTTTGAAAGGGAGTGGAATTTTACCCTCCCTTCCTTTTTTACCTACTGAAAATTCAAATTAATGCGTTAAAAACTAATCAGATGAAGAAAGCAGCAACATATTTTTTAATGATTTTACTTTTCACAAACTGTGCAAACACTAAAAAAGAAAAGGTGGGAGACAAATCAGCAACCAAAGATGGATGGCAACTGGTATGGTCCGATGAATTTGATTCGGAAGGATTACCTGACACAACAAAATGGAACTATGCCACCCGCGGAAATTCGTATGGCTGGGGAAACAATGAAAAACAATGGTACACTGTCGCTGATTCCGACAACAGTTACATTAGCAATGGTATTCTCACCATCACCGCAATAAAAGAACAAACATCAGGAAAAGATTACAGTTCAGCACGATTAACAACCAAAGGCAAAGGCGACTGGAAATATTGTAAAGTAGAGGTAAAAGCAAAATTGCCAACCGGAAACGGAACATGGCCGGCTATCTGGATGTTGTCGACTGACAATTCCTATGGAACATGGCCCAAGAGTGGTGAAATTGATATTATGGAACATGTGGGATTTAATCCCGATACGGTTTTTTCAACGGTTCATACAGGCAAATTTAACCACATGATTGGCACACAGGTAGGTAAACAAACCGGCCTGCCAACTGCCACAACTGATTTTCACGTGTACGCGATGGAGTGGAACAAAGATGAAATAAAAAGTTATGTTGATGGAAACCACTACTTCACATTTACAAACACTGGAGAAGATTTTGAATCATGGCCTTTTGATCAACCCTTTCATTTGATACTAAACCTCGCTATTGGTGGCGGTTTAGGTGGAAAACAAGGTATCGATGACTCCAAATTTCCTCATAAATTTCAAATTGATTATGTAAGAGTCTATCAAAAGGAAGAATCTTCTCTATAAATGGCTTTTAATACAAATTAGAATAAATCAGAATCGATGAAGAAAAGGAAAACTGAAACCATATATTAATTTTTAGCCAACATTCAAATGCTGACAAAGATATAAAGGGTTGAGTATAAAAATTCTTCAGAGAAAGTAAAATAACCTTTATGCGGATTATCAAATTTGACCTCAGAAGCATTGAATTTTTGAGGATCCCAGGCTTCCCCAGCTCAGGCACTCATTTCGCCGTGTTCCTCATGTTCTGGCTCAGCAATGACTGCCAGGACAGTTTCATAACCAGTTTCAATCCTTGTTTTGCTGGATGTTCGTCCGGGAGTTGCGCCATAGTTCTGATTGCCGGAATATATTTAGGTTTCAATTAAAAATAGTAAAGAAAATTAAAAACTCATGAAAACCTATATTTTTTGTTGCTATTAGTGGGTCATGTTTTCAACTAATGAAATACTCCTTTTTTTCTTGTCCAAATCTGTACCAATCATAAATATAGAATGTAATTTATAGCTTTAAAAAATTTTTCAAAAACTGTGAACACAATTTCTCCGCCTTTCTGCATAATGTCTTAATTAATTCCTCAATTCCAAATTTAAGGCCTAATTCTTTTTT
>JAFGDX010000457.1 GCA_016931875.1 Prolixibacteraceae bacterium | reverse complement strand
TGAACAACCTGCGGGCACCCAACTCTTCCAGCCTCGTGTCAATATCTTTTCCGGTTTTGCAAAAATGCTCGTAACTGCTGTCGCCCAGCGCACAAACCGAATAATATAAATGGTTCAGCTCCGGTGCCTCATCAGAAAAAAGGTTTATAAAAAAATTCTTAGCCGAATCAGGGGGGTCGCCTTCTCCGTGTGTACTTATTACAATTAATACCGCTTTTTCATTGGAAAGCTTTTGTGGGGTATACTTTGCCAGATCGAACGTTGTTGTTGCCACACCGTTTTTTTTGAAATATTTCTGTGCCTCTTTGGCAATAAACTCCGAATTTCCGGAATGACTTCCATACAAAATTGTGAATTCATTCTGCTGAGATTTTGTTTGCTTTTTGAATATATTTTTGATTGCCGTTCCAAACATCTTTATTCTTTTCAATTCATTCTGCTAAAACAGTGGTTTTCTCCGATTCTTCCGTTTGTTCCACCACACCAAAAAACCGGTAACCGGCAACGATGCTGAAATGAGGCTCACCAGAAAAGCGATAATTTTTCCGGGAATTCCCCCAATGGCGCCCACGTGGATATCGTAATTTGCCGTAATTAATTTTTCCCCTGCATTCTTGTCGCTGTGGTTTCGTGCTTTTAACAGCGCTCCCGAATATTGGTCAAACTGCAGTTCGTGGGTCATGTAATACAATCCGTCCTTTTGCTGCACGTACACATTCAGCGGGGCAAGACTGTCGGCCGGGGGAACAATTCTGAATCCGGCCGCACCTGCATAATTTCCGCGTATATATTTAAATGCCTTGTCCGGAGCATTGCCTTCAGCCGATTCTGACGGAACAGATTTCTCCTGGCTCCGGTCGGGCGGGGTAGTTGTTCCGGAGGCTGCCACGTACACTGCTGATTGAAACCATGTAAAAGCCCAAACCATACCGGTAAGAGCAACAACCAGGGCAAAAACCAAACTGTAAAATCCAAGAATATTGTGCAAATCGTATATTTTTCGGTGTCCGGGTGTCGACTTCTCCCATTGAAAACGAAACAGATTTTTTGCACTGCGGAAACTTTTCGGCCACCAAAGCACCAGGCCTGAGAGCAGTAAAATCACAAAAATAAGCGTACTCCAGCCCACAATGGGTTGCCCCACCGGTGTACTTAACAACAAACTCCAGTGAAGCATTTTTATGATGTTGAAAAAATCGTATTTCTCATCCATCCTCGCTTTAACCTCTCCTGAATACGGGTTGAGATACACCGAAGTATAATATTCAATGGTTTTAAAATAGGTAAGTCCTTCAGGATTGGTTTTGTAGCTATAAAACACCCAGCTTTTATCGGGTGAATTATAAATATTTGCCCAGCTAATTTGTTTTTCGGCGCCCAATTCTTTCTGTGCGATTTCCCATAACCGGCTGACAGGAATAGTATTTTCGCCTACCGTTTCAACATGCGCTGCATTGTGCCGCCTTGCATCAGTAATTTCTTTACTAAACACATAAATACAACCGGTAACAGAAACAATAAAAACAATAATTCCTGAAGCCAGCCCAAGCCAAAGATGTATTTTCCCGATAAATCGTTTCATTATGATGCGTTTTTATCTGAATATTTTCAAGTAATTAAATTTATTTGTGAAAAACAGGAGTTCAGAATTTATAACTCATACTCAAACGAAAATTGATTCCGGGTTCGGTCTGCCAGTAATAATAATCGGCATACGCGCTGCCTGAATACAAATAATCATCCAGCAGATTATAAGCGTTTAAACCAATCACAACCTGTTCGTTTTCCCACGAAACTGCTGCGTCCATCCGGAAATAATCGGGGAGAGTTTTCTGATTATCAGCCGCCCACGACCATGAAGAACGATCGACCTGGTACTGGTAGCCCAACGCAACACCCAGCCCTTTAAACCCAGTATTTTTAAACTTGTATTTTAACCAGCCGTTGGTTATGTGGCGTGCATGTCCGGCCAGCTTTGTACCTACTACATCGGGATTGCTGTCTTTTGTTACTTCAACATCGGTATTGGCATAATTCAGGATCAGGTTTAAGCCTTTTACAATTTCGCCGTTCACATCAAATTCAATTCCTTTTGATTGTGCTTCACCCAGTTGGATGCTGTAATTGATGTCGGAAGGATCAGTGGTTAATACATTTTCCTTGGTGATTTTATAAAAGGTCAAGGAAGAGTTCCACCGCCCGCCGGCCCATTTTCGTTTGATTCCTGCTTCCATATCGTTTCCGCGAACCGGTTCAAAAGTTTTCCCTTCTTTATTAGCCCCCGACTGCGGGATAAACGACTGGTCGTATAAACCGTAAACCGACGTATTTTTATCGATGGAAATACTTAGCCCTGCCCGTGGCGTAAAAACATTGTCGCTGGTTTTAGCACCGTAACTCGAACTTTTGTATGAAGTGTAGCGGCCGGCCAGTGTCAATAAAACACGATCGTCAAAAAAGCCCAATTCATCCTGAAGATACAGGCCTGAATAATGGATGGATTGATTGGCCAGGTAGGTTCCAAAAGAACGTTTCCGGATGCTTTGACTTCGGTCGAAAACAGGCATCGCTGTTGAAGGGACAGTATGTACGGGGTTTTCAAATGCCAGCGGATTATTTGGTCCGGCCAGTGGCCCGCTTTGAAACCAGTCGGCAAAATATTCTTTGTGCCCTAAATCGAGGCCGGCCAAAATACGATGACGGACCGGCCCGGTTATTTCTTCGCCATTAACAAATATCTGTCCCAGTTCAGCTGTACTAACAGCATCCCAAACAGATAATGACCGGTAAATTCCTGCGGTAGTTACCGAATCGGCCCACAACGAACTGCCCATCTGTTTGTAATCAAGATAAGCCGCTTTTGCTGTTATTTCCCAATTCCTGTTTATTAGGTGGTTGAAAGTAATAAAAGCATTGTGTTCCCTGATGTTGGTGGGATCAATGTTGGGTTCTCCCAGGGTAAAATCACGGGGCAGCGAACCCAATCCGTCCAATGCAAAAACATAGGCAGCTCCAACCACCGACATTTGTGAATACTGGTAAATATACTCAGCGCTTATTGATGTTTTAGCGTTTAAATTATAGGTAAGAGAAGGAGCAATAGTGTACCGTTTGTTGTATTCATAATCACGGTGCGACTGTTTGGTCATTCCCATCAGGTTTAAACGGTACAGAAGTTTATTGCTGTTGTTCAGGTTTCCGCCAATATCAATGGTGGTGCGGATTGTATTAAACGAACCATACATCAGCGATACTTCATTTGGCTGGTTCTCCTGAGGCTTTTTGGTAACCACATTATAAAAACCGCCCGGTTCGCCCGACGAAAGCATAAAACCAGCCGGCCCTTTTACAAATTCTATCCGTTCCACAAGCGAAACGTCTTCGGTTAACGGACCCCAGGGCAAATCTACATTCATTCCGTTGCGAAATGCCGGAAGTTTAAACCCGCGCATATTGATTCGTGCAAAATTCCCCCAGTGTTCAATCATTTGGGCCCCGCTTGTATTTCGGGTTACCGTTTCCAGCATATCAATGGTTTGCTGGTCATGAAGCAAATCTTTGGTTACAACCTGAATATTTTGCGGCACTTTTAAAAGAGGAGTCTGAAGTTTCAGGGCTTTCGACGGGTTGTCTGCTCTGTAATCTGAAAACTTATCCCCGGTAATCAACACTTCTTCTATTCGTTGTTCCTTTTGTTTCATGATTATTTCAGGAACCCGTGTTTCCTCCCCGGCTACCACTTTTACAAACGTCTTTTCTGTTTCCAGTCCAACAAACGAAGCTTCCAGCAAATACGTTCCGGGAGCAATTCCACCTATTTCATAATATCCATCCGCATTTGTAATGCTTCCTTTTCCGGTGCCATTTAAACCAATATTTACAAGCGCCCCCTCGCTACCTGAGGGGATGACAACTTTTCCACTGATTTTACCGGTTTGGGCATATATTGAATAATTCGCCAATAATGCGAGTAGCAGAAGTAATCTTTTCATTTTTAAAAATTTATTTAGAATGATTTTAGATTGGCAAAATTAAAAGGCGGGCGGGGACCGATCAATCATAAAAAATAGTGATTTTTGAAGATGGCTTTCTTTCCAAAACACAACAACGGTATTTATTTCCTGAAGAAATAATACTGCCAAACCAGTGAAATAAATAAGATTAAGCGGGGGATAAAGAACGCATGGACTAAATCCATCGTTCTTCTGTTTTTTGTGGGTTGTACTGGATTCGAACCAGTGACCCCTACCCTGTCAAGGTAATGCTCTAAACCAACTGAGCTAACAACCCATGCAACAAAAATATAAAAACAAGTTCAGTAAAAAAGAATACCAAACTTGTTTTTATATTTTTCTAAATAAAGAATTTCAAAATAAAGAGAACTGCCAAAACCAGCATCACCACGGTAACATCCTTAAATTTGCCGGTGAGGATTTTCAAAAACACATAACTAAGCATTCCAAAAACAATTCCTTCGGCAATACTATAAGTAAGCGGCATTACAATGATCGTTATAAAAGCGGGAATGGCTTCGGTAAAATCATCGAAATTGATTTTCAGGATTGGTGACATCATAAAAAAGCCAACCAGCACAAGTGCGGCAGCCGTTGCAGCCGGCGGCACCATGGTAAACAAGGGGGCAAAAAACAGGGCTATCAGAAACAGTGCGGCCGTAGTTAATGAAGTTAACCCGGTTTTACCACCTTCGGCAACCCCCGAAGCGCTTTCAACATATGTGGTAACGGTACTTGTTCCGAGCATGGCACCCACAGTAGTACCTATTGAATCGGCAAAAAGTGCCTGTTTTACACGTGG
>JAFGDX010000456.1 GCA_016931875.1 Prolixibacteraceae bacterium | reverse complement strand
TCCCGGGTTCATGTGCATGGTGGTGCTGCTCATGTAATATGTGTCGCCCACCCGGACCATCGACATATCAGGGACATCGGCGTAAATTACCGGATTCCGGGCTGTTTCATTTTGTACCGATTCATCAGTTTTGTAACCTAACAACGAAAGCATTTTTATGCCGTAACGTTTTCCCAGTTTTCGGTAACCTTCTGCAGTGAAATGCAAATGATCTGGACTTGCTGAACAACCTTTGGAAGAAATAACATAAGAATTTGGCAGAGTTTCGGGCAGGGTTGCAATGATTGAATTCATAGCGGCACAGGCCCCTCCCTCTTCCTTGCCCACCATCTCACCCGCCAGCAGAGGAACCGATTCAGGTTCCAGGTTTAAATCTTTCATCAGATGGTTATAAACAGTTTTTACTTTCAACGGCCACTCTGTATCCCCTGTGTTTGATTCTCCCTGGTGTAGTAAAATACCTTTAATCACACCATCTTTTTGTGCCAGTTTTGCCATTTCAACAAGCCGGCCGTAGGGATTTCCGTCATATTCTTCTATCATTCCCTTCATCCATTCGGGTGCAGTTGCTACATACGATTCATAATTGTTTTTATCAAAAAGTTCAATTTTACAACCGCCAACAGCAACATTTATAACACCAACTTTTATATTGTCAGGAAGGTTGGCAACCAGGGTGCGGCCAAAATAATCAGCCGGAGTGAGACCGGTTCTGCATCTGCACAACGGAGGAGCGGCAGTGTACCAGTTTCCTTTTGCTCTACCCAAATCAGGGCAATCAACAGCACTCATTACCTGAAAACGGCTGTCAACGGCAATTGTATCCTGTGGCTGAATTCTTGCATTGCCTTCCATATTCGATTGTCCGAAACAAAGAAAAATGTAAAAATCTTTATCCTGCGAAAAAGCGTTAAACGCAGATAACAGAATTCCCAGAATAACAATACATCCAATTTTGTACTTCATATTTATGTAATTAATCTTTGAACAAAAGAGGAGCAAGTTCGTGCAGGCTTCTGCGCCAGGTCTGAAACTCATGACGTGTGTTTTCAGAAACATAGGATACAGCATTAAACCCGGCGTCGTTAAGTGCTTTGGCAGCATTCTTTACGCCATCAGGACGTTCGAAGCTGCCGCAACTCAAAAAAATGAGTTTAACATTCGACTTGTCTTTGATATCATCCGGACTATATGTTCCTCCGCTTAAGAGGGCGTAATGTGAAAAAATTTCAGGCTTGTTAAGTGTTATGGTTTTTGTTTCCATTCCACCCATTGAGAGTCCGGCCATTGCACGGTGTGACTGATCGGCTATTGTGCGGAAATTGGCATCGACATAAGGAATCAATTCATCCACAAGAACTGTTTGGAATGGTTTAATATCAAAGTCTCTTAATCCACCAAACTTAATTTCATTGGTCATACCATAGGTCATTACAATGATAAAGGGTTTTATTTTCCCTTCTGCAATCAGATTGTCCATGATCAGGTTCGCACGTCCCTGGTTTGTCCAGGCAGTTTCATCTTCTCCCCAACCGTGCTGCAGATATAATACCGGATAACGATTCTCCTGGTTTTTATAATAATCAGGCGGGGTGTAAACAAAGGCCCGGCGTGAAGTTTTAGTACTTTCTGACGGGAAAAGAACCTGCACCACATTACCGTGTGGAACATCTTTAAGCGCATAAAAATCCTGGTCATGTGCGGGTATTTCAATGCCGCTTTCCCAGCGCGTGGAACCATAGAAGTTTACTGTTCCGGGATCGTTAAATACTCCTCCGTCAACGGTTACATGGTAATAATGAAATCCTTCTTCCAATGGTCCGGCTGTAGTTCCCACCCAATTGCCATCGGCATCTTTTTGAAGGGGGGTTCCACCCCTGGTACCTCCCAGACCGAGGCTTACAACAACGCTTTGGGCTTCGGGAGCCTCGATACGAAACCGGGCATATCCCTGCGAATTAACCTGCGGGTATTCTTGTCCCGGCTGATTTAATACAGAAGGTTTGAAATCTTCAATAATTGTTGGTTGGTTTTGAGCCAAACATAGTGAGCCGGACAAAGCCAGCAACAAAATGATAATAACGGATAACTGTTTCATAATTTTTCGGATTTAGTTTTTGAAAATAAGCGGTGCAAATTCATACAGACTTCTTCGCCAGCTTTGCCATTCGTGGGCAGTTAACGGCGAGACATAAAAATGTGTATTCATACCTGCGTTTTTTAATGCTTCGGTATTCTCTTTTGGATTGCCTCCAAGGCCAGTTCTGGGGTTTTCCAGTTCGCGACTGCCGTAGCTGACAAACACCAGTTTGATTTTTTCTTTGAAACCGGCAGCATTTTCCAAGTCTTCTGTACTTATGCTTCCGCCGCTAAAAATACCTACATAAGAGAACACATCAGGGTTTGCCAGGGTAATCACACGGGTTTGCATACCTCCCATGGATAACCCGGCCATTGCCCGGTGTTGTTGATCGGCAATGGTGCGGTAGTTGGCGTCAATCATCGGTATAATATCGTTCAGCAAGGTTTTCATAAAACCATCGGCCCAACCTTCTGGCGGCCACTGTGCCGGACGTTCCCCTTGTTGCCGGTTGCGCGGTGGACCCGACATTGTCCAGGTTCCGTTGTCCATCACAATAATAAAAGGTACGGTTTTGTTTTCAGCTATCAGGTTATCCATAATAAGGCCTGCATGCCCCTGATTTGACCACCCGGTCTCGTCTTCGCCTCCACCATGTTGCAGATACAAAACCGGATAGCGTTTTTCAGTGTTGTGGTTATAACCGGGTGGGGTATATACAAAACAACGGCGCATGGATTTGTTGGTTTCAGAGTAGTAAAGATGTTCACGGACCTGTCCGTGTGGCACATTTTTCAGTGCATAAAAATCCTGGTCTTTAGCCGGAATTTCAATACCGCTACCCCAACGGCTTGCACCGTAAAAATAGAGGCTGCCGGGATCGGGTACTGCGGCCCCGTCTATCCAGAGCTGGTAGTAATGAAAACCTTCGTCCTGGGGAGCAGATTCTCCGGTCCATACCCCGTTTTCATCTTTCACCAGGTCATATTTTACTGCGCTGATATCCAACTGAACCTTATGGGCTCCAGGTGCAGAAATTTGAACGCGTACCCGTCCTTCGGAATTCACCATCGGGTATTCCTTTCCGGGCTGATTTACTGAAGAAGGTTTAAAATCTTCAACTACATTGGTTTGCGACTGTACAGAATAAATACCTCCGGTCAATAAAACAGCTAATAAAATGTTTCGAATTTGATAGTTCATCTGTATAAATTGTTTAGTTATTAATTTTATTTTTTTAATCCACTGCTTTCGATATGGAAGTAATCGAACGAAACATCAAACGGCGAATCCGGTTTCGTTGTATCTGAATCAAACCAGAAAGTACTTTTCATATAGCCGGTAATAATTCCGTCGCCTACCATCAAGCCGGTTTTTATGTCTTTTAATGCCAGATCTGCTGTTCCCAGTTTTTCGAAATTTTCACCATCCAACGAATACGAAGCGGTGTAAATACTTCCTTTTTTATCGAGTTTGAGCACCAACGGCTGGTCGCCGGTATTTTCGGTTTTCAGGTTGAAAGAAGCGAGTGATTTGGCAATGCCGTTTTCTTCCATCATAAGATCAATTGTACCAGGTTGTGGTTCTTTTACCCTGGTTGTTTTTACCACCGCCCTGAACATCAGTTTCACAAAATTATCATCGTCCTGGTAAGCCAATATTCCGGCATTTTCGGGTTGGGAAGGAGTTCGCGAACAAACCAGTTTTGTTTCCACTGACCAGTTGTTGTTTGCACTTTGCAACAGTACATTCCTTGCATTGTTGGTAGCTTCTGAAACATCACCTGTTTCGCTGGTAATGGTGAGAAAACCCGGTTTTTTTGAAAGGCTGTAGTTTGCCGGGTTTTCTCTGTTCCATTTCCATTGCTTGCCTAAAAATCCATTAAAATCATCGCTAAGCGATTCTACATCAAAATTCAGGTAATAAATATTCTTTTCAAGCGTAATATTATCGATAAACTGAATGACTGTTGTTCCCGGAATTTGTTTGGCCTGCTCAATATCCACAACCACATTGTCATCACTGGCAGTTGCCTTTACAACGGGTATTTTTGAGTTGTTTTTTAACAAATAACTGTATGCTTTTACATCTTTGTTAAAACCTTCAATGTGTTTTGCGTTAACGGTAATAGTTTCAGGGTTCAGGTCGGGCATAACTTTCAGCGGGTAGCTGTTTGAAACGGTTGTTCCATCAATGGTAACATAAGCAAAAACCGATGCTGCGCCAACCCCGGTAGCTGTTACTTTTCCGTTCCCGTCAACACTCACAACCGCGGGATTGTTGCTTTTAAAAGTGATTTCAGCTTTCCGGATATCATAAAAACTATCGTCAGACATAGCAGCAGTAACGCTGGTTTGAACAGTATTGCCCGGCCTCAGCACTACCTTGTCGCATTCGGCAACAACCGTGGTCAGCACTGGTTTGTAAGTCCCGCTCATTTGAGCGGCCACCTGTCCTCTTATATCTCTTGAAGATGCCCCGATTTGAAAAATATATTTGCCCTGGTCGAAGGTAATTTTTCCTTTTTCAGTGTCCCAGAACCAAAGATCGGCACAATCAATATTAATCGATACGGTTTTGATTTGTCCGGCGGGAATGGTTACCCGTTTAAATCCCTTTAACCTTTTAACAGGCCTTTCCAGTGAAGCAGGACTGTCGGGAGTTTTTACATAAATCTGTACAACTTCATCTCCGTCAACAGTTCCTGTATTTTTAACATCAACATTGACCGTAATTTTGTCGTTGGGTGTAATTTTATTTTTGCTGATGGTAAAATTGCTGTACTCAAAAGTTGTATATGAAAGGCCAAATCCAAATTCATACGAAACTTCTTTATCGTAGTACCAGTAAGTTCTGCCGTTTGCGCCATCATTTCGTAAGGTATAATCATTAAAATCGGGAAGATCGTTTAACGATTTGTGCCAGGTTACATTCAGTTTTCCACCCGGATTTACATCGCCAAACAATATTTTGGCCATGGCTGTTCCCTGTGCCTGTCCGTTGTAGCCGGTCCATATAATTCCGGGAATATTGGGATTGTTTTTGAATTGCTCCACTTCCACCATTCCCATGGTTTGCATTACCACAATGGTGTTCGGATTTACTTCGGCAATGGCCGTTATTAGTTCATTTTGATTTCCGGGCAGAGTAATCGAGAAACGGTCTGATTCTTCACGGCCGGTGCTTTGATCGGTACCCACAAAAACCAGGGCAACATCTGCCGAAGCAGCCATATCCAGAATCGCCGGGTCAATTTCAGGACTTTCAGCTTCGCGGTAAACCAACACCAGCGTTTGCAGCCCGGTTATACCAAGTGTATTAATTTTAACCGAAATATTTTTTGGCCGTGCAAAACCGGGAAAACCACCCCGCTGCTGATTGGCCTCAATTTTTTGTGTTGCCAGAATATTTCCGGTGGCCGAGCTGACGCGCACTTCCAGCACTCCGCCATTTCCGGATGCAGACGAACCAAACCGGATAGAATCGATATCTGTAATATCCACATTATTGTAGGCTGTCCAGTCGCCATCCTTTATGCCTCTTATTGAATTTCGGCCAAAACGTTCCGAAACAATTAACCCGGGCGCTGAAGCATCAAATTTTGTTGCATCGTATTCTTTCAAGTCTTCACCGTTGCGAACAGTTGTAAAGTGATTCACGGTAATAAAATCGGTATTTCTGTCGGTATTTCCACCCGACATCGAAACCACTTCAATATCAAGGTTGTGTTTTTTGATGTAATTCTGAATTCCGAGAAGCGGCGAAATACTTAATTCGGGTTCAATCGGCCCTGAATAGTCTCCCAGTTCCACCTTATCGGCTTGCGGGCCAAGCACTGCAATTTTTTTGATGTTTTTCAGATTGACGGGCAATATTTTTTCGGCAGGTTTAACAATTACCTCGTTTTTTAGCAGAACCGGAGTTTTGGTTGCTACTTCAATGGCCAGATTGTTGTGTGAAGGATCGTTTACGATATTTGGTTTTATTCCTGCATAAGGAACCATTTCCGGTGGATCAAATTCTCCGATTCTCATTCTTGTTGCAAAAATATTTACCAGCGCTTTATCAATATCGCCCATCGTAAGTAATCCCTTTTCAATTGCATTCAGGGCATGGTTTTGATAAACCCCTCCGCAATCGGTATCTACTCCTGATGTAATTCCGAGGGCAGCAGCTTCTTCATAACTTTCCGTGAAATGATGCCCATTTACAATATCGTCTATTGCGCCACAATCGCCGGTTACGTAGCCATCCATACCATAGGTTTTGCGGGCAACCGTGTCCACCAGGTATTTGTCGGCCGACACGGGCACCCCGTTAACAGCTCCGTAAGCCGTCATAATGGAAGGCAAGTTGTAGTCTTGAATCAGTGTCCGGTAGGGAAACAGGTAAAACTCACGCATATCGCGGTCATCCATATCAGCGCTTCCGGTGTGTCGGTTGAACTCTGTGTTATTGGCAAAATAATGTTTTCCGCAGGGCACTGTTTTTAAATAGATTGGGTCGTCGCCCATTAATCCCTGAATAAATCCCTTTCCAATTTGAGAAACAAGGAACGGATCTTCGCCAAATGTTTCGGCGGTTCGTCCCCAACGCGGATCTCTGGCGGGTTCAATAACCGGCGACCAGTAGGTTAGTGTAAAAATAAGGTCGTAATTAAACCCGCGGGCTTCATCAGAAATCACCTTTGTTTCCCGTTTTATTAATTCCGGATCCCAGGAAGCTCCAACCGCAACACTATTGGGAAACGAGGTTGCCGTCATCCCGCTGTTGTTGTTACGGCCCATTATCCCGTGCAAAGCTTCTCCCCAGAAATCATAGTGGTTAACGCCTAAACGCGGAATCGGTGACATGGTGTTCCCAAGTTGACTTTGCTTCTCTTCGGGTGTCATTCTTGAAACAAGATCTGCGGCCCTTTCTTTAAATGAATAGGAAGTATTCAGATAAATTGGCTTTTTTGCCATTTTTGTTTGCGGCACAAAGGCCATTATAAAAAGAGAGAGCAGTAATAGAATAGTAGTTTTAGGTTGTTTAATATTCATAATAAAATCATTGATGATTTAATGGTAAGGTATTTCAATTAGTGTATACGAGTGAGCCGGAAAAATGTGCTTCATCATTGGTATATGCTTTTTATATAGTGAATTACATTGAGTTCCAGGTGGAACAATTAATTTTCAATACTTAAAAACAAATGTTTTTTGTTCTGAAATTATGAGTATTCATGATATTTTCCCTACTTATATTTACTGAAGATGTTTTGTTGCTGCCATATTCAATCAAAGGCATTTCAATATTTAAACCTTCTGCGGAATTTTCATACTCAATATCTCTTCCTGTGCTGACTTTTTTATGGTTTCCCCATCGTGTCAGGTTCAGTGTTCCTTCAACTGAAATAACCGGATAAATGGGAAATATCAGTAATGAAGCCTGATTCATTTTTTACTGGATTTAGGTTTAGTTAAAAGTACCTTATTATGAACAGCAACGATTTTAATTTTAGACATTCAATTTTAAATTCTGAATATTTAAGTCATCTAACACCGTCATACTGGCTGTTAAAACCATATATTGGATATGTTTCTAAAAAGAAAAAAAAGCGCCGCATCAACCGGTGGGCGCCTTTTTCTAACTAATCTAACTATTAATCAAAAAAATAAAAAGCTGCAGCAAAAATCATAAAATCTGAGCCTTTCCATTATTTGTAAGCATCATTCTGGTCACACAAAGGATTTTTTAACAACTCATCCGTTGGAATTGGCATATCCATTTTCCTTGGATCGAAATCAAAATTACGATGGGTTTGCCATACATCCTGAACTTTAGGATCGGTATTCGGATAACCAACTCCTTTCGGATAGTTGGTATTAATATGATCTTCCAGAAAACCCGAACGGAACAGATCCTGTGCAAGACACCATTCGGTATTGAATTCTTTGCGGCGTTCCATACCCAGGGCTACCAGCCATACGGGAGAGCTATATCCTTTATCGGCCTGTAACTGGGTATAATATGTTTTTGCATCGGGCACATCTACTGTAGTTTCATTAAACGGAAGAGGATATTCTTCAGGAACGGGTTCATCATAAAACTGGGCTAATTGTTGATAATAGGGAAGATAAGTTGCAGTTAAAGATTCTTTTTTGCCAACTTCCAGATTTCCCCATGCACGTTCTCTGATTTGGTCAATATAGCTCCAGGCAGTTGCATCATCCGGGCCGTTCAAATTGAACAGACATTCGGCATAGTCGAACAGAACGTTTGCATAACGTTTATAATAAATTTGTTGTGGCCCCCACATGGCCGCCCAGTCGGCACGACAGGTGCGCCATGTTTTCAGACTCCAGATAGAAGGGGCAGCTTCACCGTTCATGTAGAAATGGTAATGTGTATTCAGAGAATCAGGAACTGTAAGGCTTTGCTGCAAATACGGATTGTAGCCGTAGTTTGTGGCAGATTTCCACTCCGGCTGAATGTTCTTTACTGCACCGGTACAGGCCGAGGCGTCGCGCCGTTTATCACCGGGTTCATAGCAGCTCCACCATTCCCAGGAAAGGTATAATGTACCCCACCCGCCAACCGATGGGCAAGCAGTGAAATAGGTGTGCCAGGTATGGGCATCGGTCAGGTTGCTCCAGCTGTTCCATTGTGAACCTTCGTCAAGCACAGTTTCCCAAATACACTCTTTGGTCCATACAGCGCCGGGATCCCACAAAGTGGTAAACGATGGATTTAGTTCATATCTTCCGCTTTCAATTACCTGCTTTAACGCTGCGGCTGCTAAAGTATAGTTTTCATTTGCTTTATCGGGGGCGCGAAATGCCATCCACATATAAGCTTCTCCAAGGTACGAAAGAGCAAAACCTTTGGTACAACGACCATACTCGCCATCCAGCGGTTCCCATTCAAGTTCATCAACAGCTACTTTTAAGTCTTCAATAATAAATTCCCACATTTCCTGGTAGGTTTCTGCACGGGCTTTTGCCGGTGTGTTAATATAGTTTTCACCTGTTTCCAGCATGGGTACACGCCCGAAGGCTTTTGCCAGCCACATATAGAAAAAAGCACGGATAGATCTGGCCTGGCCATCAAGAGAGGTTTTTAACGATGGGGTAATATTTTCAGCCTCTTCAAGACCGGCAAGGAAGTCGTTGCAACGTGTAATTGCTTTGTATGCATGTTTCCAGCCACTCAATAATTCAGGGCTACCCGGGTTCCAGTTCTGCGTGTTCCAGTCTTTATCCCAGCCTGTTGCCTGTGTATCCATGGTTGGATGGCCCCCTATAAACAGGTTTGGTTTAATTCCCCAGTCGCCGTTTGTTTCGGTAACCGGAAGCATCATATCGTAACAGCCAACAAGACCGGCTTTGGCATCTTCATCACTTTTAAACATTTGATTTGCATCTAAAATGGAATAGTGGTCCACTTTTAAAAACTCCTCTGTATCGCACGATGTTATTCCCAGAAGGAATACCACACCTGTAAGTGTAATTAATTTTTTTGCTATCTTTTTCATAATAATTTCTATTTTAAGCGGAATAATTAAAATTGAATATTTAACCCGAATGAATAGATACGGGGCATGGGATAACGTCCTGTATCCAAACCGGTAAACAAGACACTTCCCTGGCCAATTTCAGGATCGCCATATTTATTGTAACCAGAGAAAGTAGCCACATTTTGAACGGCCGCATAAACACGTACGCCATCAAGATGTACAGGAGCCAACAGTTTTTTGTCAAAATTGTAACCAATCTGAATGTTACTGATTTTAAAATAGTCACCATCTTTAACCCATGCATCGGAGCCACGCATATTGTAATTCAAATCAAGAAATGACAATTTCGACATAGTTGTGCTGTGGTTTTCCGGTGTCCACGCATTTTGAGAAGCCTCATTCAGAAGGTTGGGAGTGGTACCGTTATCACTGGGGAACATATTGGATAAAGTCATTGCAGAATACGAATAAATTTTTGCCCCAACTACCCCGTAACCGTAAACAGAAAAGTCAAAATTTTTGAAACCAACAGAAAAGTTTAACCCGTAGTTTACTTTTGGAAATCCATTCCCCAGAATGGACATATCATTTTCATCAATAAAACCATCGGCATTCAGGTCTTTATATTTAAAATCGCCGGGTCCGGTCCCCTGATTCTGGTATTGAGCATGACCCGCGGCAACTGCAGCAGCATTGGCCGCATCAACCTCATCCTGCGACTGAAATATTCCCTCTACTTCGTATCCGTAAAAAGACCCAACGGCATAACCTTCGCGCATGATGGAGTGACCGTTCCAGTGTGTGCCGGAAGGAGCCCCAACCGCTCCAACATTTGAACCATCGTTCGTAGTTTCAGTGTTTTCAAAGAACAAATCAGACCCAATTGATTTAATTTCGTTTTTAATTGTTGAGCCCGTTAGCTTGGCATCAAAAGTCCAATTATTGTTAATGCGCTGATTGAAATCAATATTTAATTCAAACCCTTTGTTCTCGATTTCACCATAGTTTGTATAAACTTCTGTATAACCGGCCGAAGGTCGTATTGCCTGCATCAGTAACAGATCTTTAGATGTGCGGATAAAATAATCCATGGTGATATTCAACCCATTATCCAGGAATCCCACATCAATACCAATATTGGTTTGTTCATTGGTCTCCCATTTCAGGTTTGTATCAACCAGTGTTCTTACGTAACCGTTGCTTAGCTGACGCGATGTACCCAAACCTGCCGGTCCACCCTGCGGGTAGAAAAAGTACTGAATGGTATTTGAGGTTAATGCAGCGGTGGCACGATCTGTGGGGCCGCCTGAGTTACCGGTTTGCCCCCATCCCAAACGAAGCTTTAAATTACTAATAGCAGGTATGCTTTTCATAAAATTTTCTTCTGAAATACGCCATGCCACAGCGGTAGACGGGAATGTACCCCACATATTTCCTTCGCCAAAATTAGAGGAACCATCACGACGAATAGTTCCGGTTAAAATATAACGATCCATTAAACTATAAGTAGCACGACCAAAGAATGATACTCCGCGAACTTCCAGGTTGTAAGCACCACTACCCGTTCTGGTAGAAGGATCGCTGGTCAGACTGATATCGCGAATATTGTCAGCAGGGAAATCAACCGCATTTGCCGAACTCCAGTTTCCGAAACTTTTACTTAAAGTATTACCCGCCATCAAAGTGAAGTTATGCGCTTCATTTTCCCAATTGTAGGTCAAATAACTTTCAAGAGCAAGGGTGTTATAATTTGAGTTATTAATATTTAACTGGTAGCGTGCATCGTAATTAAATAATTCAACAGGTGTTACGCCATCGGGCATGTATCGTTTTTTGTTCCCCCAAAAGTTGTAATAATTTCCTGCTGAAAAATTGTAAGAGCCTAATGATTTAATACTTAGTCCTTTAAAGGGTTTTATATCAATGTAAGCACTGGCAATTACCCGGTTGTTTTTATTTACACCTGTATTTTCAAGCTGCTCGGCATATACGTTGTTGCCCAGTTGCCCGTCGTATGCACCAACGTTTCCCTGAATAGGAGAGCCCAGTGTTCCGTTTGAATTTACAACATTCGGACTGACGTATTCTCCGGTTGAGGGGTCTATGTAGTCCATGGTTGGGCACAGGAAAGCCCAGTCGCGAATGGAAGAAAGATTCCCGTTGTTGCCCAGCCCTCCGTTACTGCCTTTTGATTCTGAATGTACAAAATTGACATCACCACCTACTTCGAGAAAATCAGCCACTTTTGTTATAACATTTGCCCTTGCAGTTAATCTTTTGTAATTTGAATTAACCACAAGACCGTCGTGATTTAAGTAGTTTACCGAAAAATTAGCACGGCTTTTTTCAGTTCCGCCAGAGGCTGAAAGGTTGTACTGTTGTTTGAGTGCAACTCGTGTCATTACCTCCTGCCAGTCAATGGTTTTTCTTTGGCCGTCATATTGCGCAGAGAAAATTTGGTTTTGCAACACTGCGCCATCGTTTTCACGTGCCGTGCGTATGTTTTTTGAATACTGAAGCGCATCGCCAACATCCAATTTTGAGGGCAGGGTCTGAACTCCATAATCTGCTGAAAAAGAAATGCTTGAAACACCAGATGCGCCGTGTTTTGTAGTAATCATTATTACACCATTGGCACCGGCAGCACCGTAAATAGCGGTAGCCGATGCATCTTTTAATACCTCGATACTTTCAATATCGCTTGGTGCAATAAAATCGGCATTGGTACCTACTTGTACACCATCAACTACATATAATGGTTCGGCACTACCATTAATGGTTGCCACCCCGCGAATACGGATAGCCGCATTTGCATCCGGCGCACCGTCTTGTGCCATAACCATCACACCTGCAGCAGCTCCCTGTAAACCTTGTACAATGTTTGTCGGGGCTTTTTTCATCATCTCTTCAGTGTCAACAGAGGCAACAGAACCTGAAATGTCACTTTTCTTGACCGAACCGTAGCCAACTACTACAACTTCTTCCATTTGTAACTCGCTCTGAAGCAGTTGTACGTTGATCTCATTTCTTCCGGCAACTGAAATCGCTTGTGTTTCATATCCAATAAATGAGAATGAAAGGGTTGATTCCCTGTTGGCTTCAATCTGATAGTTCCCATTAACATCGGTAACCACACCAACGGTTGTTCCCTGAATTACGATATTCACTCCCGGCAGTGGATTACCTTGCTCATCTGTTACACTACCCTGCACCCTGATGGTTTGTCCGTAACTCCAGAGTGATAGTAGTAACATTGGTAGCACAATGAGTGCAACATGTACTAATTTGTTTTTTTTCATAATTTTAAGTTTTGTTTTTGATTAGTAAAATAAATTAAAGGCCCTATCGGCTATTATTTTCCGACAAAAACCCGTCTCTGACTGACCATTTCTACATAATGATTCTTATTAATAAATTACTTGTAGTTTTCATTAATCAATTCATTTGTAATTATTTATATAATTTTTAAATAACTCGATCCATAGGCAGGGATCGATGAGTACTTTTTACATAAATATCATTCTGTTCTGTTCTGTTTCAAGTGGTAATTTTTGTATTGTAAGTGGTTTTATGTCCGGATACTTGTTTGAAATATTTAGTGTTCGGTGTGAAGAGAATAATACGATTGGTATTTTAAAAGAAAACACCCTGGGCACATAGTCTGACAACAGAGATAAAAATATTTCTTTCATAGGTTTTAAGTTTATTAGTAAATTGTTGGATTAAAGGTATGGATAGCAATTTTTACCAGTTTTCAATAATAGATATTCGATTTTCACTTTTAGATAAATTGTTATCTGTTGTTTGCGAAGGTTTTGCCGGTTTTATGCTGTTGTTAAAAACAGCTAAGTGCAAGAGTTTGTTTTTCAGTCAGGTAATGGTTTTTTTATAACTCAAAACCCCGTGAGTTGCGTTCACATCCAGAGAAGGATGCTGCCAGAAATTTACACGAATGGCTTTCTGATAAATGGGGTACAAACCAATTTCTGCAATAACCAGATGAGCAAAAAATAGTAACGGGAGCTTTGTATTATTCTAAAATTTCAGAGGGTGATTTTCCGAAGTGTTTTCTGAAAACAGTACTAAAATATGCTACGCTGCCAAACCCGCAAAGTTCACTCACCTCTGTAACAGTATAATTTTTTGACTGTAATAGTTCCACGGCATGGTTAAGCCTTACGGCTTTTATAAATTCGGTTGGGGATTGATCGGTAAGTGATTTAATCTTTTTATAAAGCAAAGAAGAACTGACATTCATGGCAGAAGCAAATTCGTCCTTGCCGAATTCTGTATTTGAGATATTTTCCCGGGCGACTTCCAGCATTTTTTTTACAAACTTGTCGTTTAATTTATTTGTAAAGAGCGGCTCGGTACTGTCTTTATTGATTAGTTTTAATGCTTTTTCCCTGACAACTTCGCGGTTGAAAATAATCGTCCTTATTTTTTGTATAAGCAAGCTCATATCAAAAGGTTTTGTCAGGTAATCGTCGGCTCCCAAACCCAAACCATGCAATTGTTCCGCTTTATCAGTCAATGCGGTTAGAAGAATTAAAGGAATATGGGAAGTTTCATAAGTGGATTTTACCCGTTTGCACAGCTCAAACCCATCCATAACCGGCATCATTACATCTGAAATAACTAAATCGGGTGTTTTCTCCTGTATTAACTTCCAGGCTATTTCACCGTCTGCCGCTACAAGTGTTGTAAATTCCCCTTCTGTTTTGTTTGCAATAAAATTTCTCAGATCATCGTTGTCTTCAGCAATTAACACACACATTTTTTTTGATGAACTGTTTTCAATAAAAGATTCATTTTCTGTTTTTCTACCATCTGTTAAATCGAAACTTAATTCAGGTTCTGTTGAGTATTGTTTTAACGGCTCAGTTTCACGTATTTCTTTATAGGGCACTACTACCTGAAACGAGGATCCGACATTTTCCAGGCTCTCGCAGCTAACTGTTCCGCCATGCAAAGTAACGTAATTTTTTACCAGTAAAAGCCCGATTCCTGAACCAACTATTTTTGAATTCATCGCATTTTCGCCACGATAAAACTCTTTAAAAAGCATACGTTGTGCTTTTTTGCTCATCCCAATCCCGTTATCCTTAACCAAAAGTGTCCACTTACTCTTATCTGCACTAAATTCAATATCTACCTGCCCGTTATTATGTGAATATTTGACCGCATTTGAAATCAGATTATCAATAACTTTTTCCATTTTCGATTCGTCGACGGCTGATTTGTAACTTTCCCTGTCAGCCCTGAATGTAAGATGGATATTTTTGTTTTCAGCCAACGATTCGTACATCATTTTGCGGGTTGAAATCAATTTTACAATGTCAACCATTGAAAGGGAGGTAATTTCTTTTCCAATATCTACTTTCTGGAAATCCATTAATTGGGTAACCACCGAAGAGAGCTGCCTTGCCTGGTTCACCGCAATTTGCAGATATTGCTTCCCTTTATCCGTCAGATTTTTTTCGTGGGTCAGTTCCTCCACCGGAGCTTTTATTAAGGTAAGCGCGGTGCGGATGTCGTGGGCAGTATTTGTAAAAAACCTGACTTTTTCTTCCGTGTGTTTCTGTTTTAAATTGTTGATATAATAGAGTAAAATCAGAATAATAATTCCGGAAATAAATAACGAAATTAAAAATAAAAACCAGCCTTTTTTCCAGAGTGGTGGAATCAAATGAATTGATATTGAACGTTCGCTGAGAATATGTTCCAGCGAACTGTCGTAAAGTTTCACTTTTAAATCAAATTCGCCACTCGGGAGATTTGTATACGTAATAATTCTGTTTTCTGATGGAGTTGCCCACTCAGAATCAAATTCCTCCAGTTTCCAGGAAAATTTAGTGCCCGGGTTTACACCTACAGGAATCATCTCCAGGCTGATTGTATTTTGAAAATATTTTAGATCAACTCTTTCCAGATTATTTACCGGTGTGTTTAACTTAAAAACAGATGTGTCTCTTAATGAGCGTCCGGAAACCGTAAAATCGTGGAAATAAATTTTCCCTTCCGATGAAATTTCCTTTAACGAATCGGGGTGAAAAAATATAGCGCCATGGTTGGTTCCCCAGGCCAATTCCCCTTTATTTAGTGCCGAAACAGCGCTTTTATTATATGAAACTTCGGACAAAGGATATACGGATGAAAATGTGAGTGTGCTTTTGTCATTCGGATCGAAGCGGCACAAACCACTTTCGGTTCCCAGCCAAAGGTAGTTATTGGCATACACAATACTATTGATAAAATTGGAAGGCAAACCCGATTCGGTGGTGAATTTTTGTGTTGTTCCGCTTTTGAAATTATATTCCAATAAACCCTGACCGCTTGTGCAAATCCATATTTCATCTCCGAGAACAACAATATCCTGTGTCACAATATCCTGCAATAAATTTTTTATTTCTCCGGTTTTCTTGTTAAGCACTGACAAGCCGTAACTGAATCCAAGAAGAATTTGTTCCGGCGATAACTCTGCAAATGAACTTATTGATTCTTCGGAATATGTTCGGAAAGTATTTTCTTTTGACTGATAGCACATAAACTCGCCATTGACACCACCGATCCACAAATCATGCCCACTGTCTTCGAAAATATCGAAAATAAAATTCCCTACAACAGGAGACCCTTCTTCTCCGCGCGCATAATGCGCCAGTTCTTTTCCTGTTGTACGGTTCAGCACATAAACACCTGAAGAATAACTCCCGGCCCAGATTCTTCCCCGAACATCTTCACAAAGTGTGAGGAAAACCTGCGCATGTTCAAGTTTGTTGTTGTAAAAATTAAGCCATTGGTTTGAAACCGGATTCCAAACACTTATACCATTATTTGTTGCAAACCATATTTTTCCGTCACTATCTTCCAGGATACTGTTTACATCGTTATTTACCAATGAGTTATCGCTATTTAAATGATGTACAATTTGTGTGACGGTTGGCGGAGTAAGTTCGTAGAAAGAAACGCCCCCGCTAATGGTAGCAACCCAAACTCTTTTTCCATCGTCGCAAAAAATATCATAAACACCGTTTCCGGGTAAAGAATTTGGATCATCAGCCCTCTCTTTATAGACATTCAGTACCTCGCGGCTATTTTTATCGAGTTCCCAAATTCCCTGGCCGTCAATGCCAATTAACATACTTGAATCAGAGTTTTCTTTTACCGCAAGTACAGGTTGCCTGGGTAATGTTGACTGAAGTACGTGAGAAAAAGATGCAGAATCAAAGTTATAGCAAAACAATCCGTTCGACATTGTTCCCACCCAAAGCTTTTTTTGATTTTTGTCAAAAAACAACGATGAAACGGAAAAAGGGTTCGTGTTATTAATCAAGAATATATATTCACTTTCAAATGATTGTGTATCGAGTGTCCGGATTCCTTCACTATTTGCAACTATTAACTGTTGGTCATCAAACCAGGTTATCAGATATCTTCCGGTTAGCGTTTCGTCAATTAAATCTAATTTACCGGAATGATATTTATATAAACCAATATCTAAAGCAATCCAGAAATCATTGTTATTATCAGTCAGCAATGTAAAAACATAGAAATTTTTGTTATTAAGCATACCGCTCATATTAAATAAGAGGTCGAACCTGTCGAAAACCGGATTATATATAAAAACCTGCCCGTTGTTTGTGTAGGCAATTAGTTTTGAATTTTCGTACATCAACCTTACAATAAGCACGCCCTCGGTTTCATAAGGAAGCTGGTAGATTCGGCAATCGTCATTGGTTAGCCGTAAAATTCCCGTTTTTGAAGAGGCCCAGATAAATCCGTTATCGTCTTTGCAGATCGAGTTTGTTACCCGTGTTGAGATACCGAACAGGGAGTTAACGCTATAGAATTTAACCGCTAAAACATTAACTGATAATGTAAAACAGACTATAAACAACAATAAGCGCTTATATTTTGGAGTCATAAAATTATAATCTTTTACACTTCAAATATCGTTTTAAGATACGATTAATTTCAAAAAGTAAAAAAATGAGTTT
>JAFGDX010000455.1 GCA_016931875.1 Prolixibacteraceae bacterium | reverse complement strand
AGGGTTTTGAATGAATTTCCAAGCGTATCAAATTCAGGGAGAACCTGTTTTATAGCTTCGTTTTGTGCTTTTAGTTTGGCCACCTCAATGGGGCCTTTGGTTAAATCGTAAACAAACCCAAGACCTGCAGCAGCAATTCCGGTAACCAGAAAAAGGGTTACTACCATGTTAATAAATGTCGATTCACGTTTTGCCATGGTTATTTTCCTCCAAATCTTTTGGGTTTTACATAGTAATTTATGAGTGGCGTAAATGCATTCATTATCAGAATCGCAAACGAAATTCCTTCAGGATATGCACCAAACAGCCGGATGCTAATGGTGATAACACCAATGCCAATTCCGTAAATAATTTGTCCTTTGGGAGTCATGGGAGATGAAACCATGTCGGTGGCCATAAAAATTGCCCCCAACATCAGCCCACCAGTTAAAATATGATACACCGGGTTGATATAAATTTCCGGATTTACCATCCAGAAAATTCCAGCCATTATTCCAACAGTTGCAATAATGGAAACGGGGATGTGCCAGGTAATTACTTTTTTATAAAGCATGTACAATCCACCCAGAATGAGGAGTGCAGCAGATATTTCACCCAGCGAACCACCAATTCCGCCCCAAAACATTTCGAGTGCCGAGGGTAAGTTTTTTGAGATTTCGGAGATGGGTGTTCCGTTCGAAATACCTTCTTTTATTATACTCAACGGAGTTGCCGAGGTAACTGCATCAATTCCGCTTTGGGTGTTTACCGGCCACGAGGTCATTTGCACCGGGAAGGAAATCAGCATAAAAACACGACCGACCAAAGCCGGGTTAAAAATATTGTGTCCAAGACCTCCGAATGAAAGTTTCCCGATTCCGATGGCCGCCAGTGAACCGATGATAATTATCCACCAGGGTAAATTCGACGGGACATTAAAAGCCAGAAGAATTCCGGTTACCAGCGCAGAACCATCCATAACTGACGGTTTTATTTTCATGAGGTATTTTTGAATGAGGTATTCAAAAGCCAAACATGCCAGAACCGCAATAAGTATAACGCGCAGTGCATCGATTCCAAAAACAAAAACTGACCATGCCAGCGCCGGAACCATGGCCAGCACCACGCGGTACATTATTTTTTGTGTGGAATCGTCAGAGTGAACATGCGGTGAAGGTGATACTGTTAATAATTTGCTCATCCTCAGTTGTATAGTTTATTTGATTATTTTTTTCTTGAACGAATGATTTGTCCTACTTTTCCTTTGCCAAAACGAATGTAGTCGAGCAAAGGTCTTTGCGATGGACAGGTGTAACTGCATGAACCACATTCAATACAGTCCATAACCCGTTCCTGTTCCGCCCGGTCAAAAATCTGCTTTTCGC
This sequence comes from Prolixibacteraceae bacterium, assembly GCA_016931875.1. Lineage (GTDB taxonomy): Bacteria > Bacteroidota > Bacteroidia > Bacteroidales > Prolixibacteraceae > Draconibacterium. The sequence continues at coordinate 8,035 of JAFGDX010000455.1, read as the reverse complement.
CCAGGGTCATCAAAAGGTAGGGTTCCAGTCCCATGGGGCACACCGAAACACAGCGCGAACAACGGATGCAGGCCATGTATTCCTTGCGTTTTGATTCGTCTTCTTTTATGATGAGAATGCCCGAGGTACCTTTGGTAACCGGAACATCGAGCGAAGCAACGGCACGTCCCATCATGGGGCCTCCGCTGATAATTTTGCCCGTATCTTCGGGTAGCCCGCCTGCTGCTTCAATCAACTCCGAAGTGGCAGTTCCTACACGGACTTTAAAATTGGAAGGATTGGCAACGTTTTTCCCGGTAACAGTTACCACGCGTTCAATCAGTGGTTTGTTTTTCTGAACGGCTTCGTAAACGGCAAACGCAGTACCCACGTTACTTACAACCGCACCCACGGCAATGGGCAGCCCGCCCGACGGAACTTCTTTTCCGGTAACTGCTTTAATAAGCTGTTTTTCACCTCCCTGCGGATATTTTACTTTCAGCGGCTGAACCGAAATCCCCTGGTAGCCTTTGCATTTTTCTGAAAGCAATTCAATCGCATCGGGTTTGTTGTTCTCAATTCCAATTACCGCTTTTTCAACATGTAAAGCTTTCATTAAAAGTTGAGTTCCCACCAAAATTTCATCTGGTTTTTCAAGCATCAGCCGATGGTCGGAAGTGAGATAAGGTTCACATTCTACGCCGTTAATCAGCAAAACTTCGGCTTTCATTCCTTTGGGTGGAACCAGTTTTACATGAGTAGGGAATGTGGCTCCTCCTAAACCGACAATGCCTGCATCCTGTATTTTTTTGATAATTTCAGGCCCATCGATATTAAACTCTTTGACAAACTCTTCCGAACAATCAATTTCTTCCAGCCATTCATCACCTTCCACATCAATAAAAACACCCTGTTTTGGGTAGCCTGAACTATCGGCCGAAAAATCGATTTTTTTAACTTTTCCTGAAACCGATGAGTGAATATTGGTTGAAACAAAGCTGCTGCTTTTGGCAATTATCTGACCTGTTTTTACAAGGTCGCCTTTGTTTACAACCGGGGTTGCAGGAGCTCCAATGTGTTGGGCAACAGGAATAAACACTGATTTTGGCAAGGGCAGCACCTCAATTTTTTTTGCTGCTGAAAGTTTATTTTCCGGCGGATGTACCCCGCCCTTTTTGAACGTTTTTAACATCCTTTTTTAATTTGCGGTACTACACTCTTTTTTATCTTCGGTGGCCACTCTGCGTGGTGGAAAATTTTCTTCAATGATGGCATTGGTAGGACAAACCGGCACACATTTCCGGCAGAGTTTACATTTGTCAGAATCGATAAATGCCAGGTTGTTTTTAATGGTAATGGCATCAAATTTACATTCCTTTTCGCATTTACCGCATCCAATACACGCTACACTGCATGTTTTCCGTGCAACCCCGCCTTTGTCCTCGTTTCGGCAGGCTACAACCACTTTTCTGTTTTTCGGAAATTGTTTGCGCAATTCAATTAAATCCTTCGGGCAGGCTTCAACACAGGCACCGCAGGCCACGCATTTGTCGTCAATAATTTTGGGTACTCCCAGGTCGGCGCGGAGTTCAATGGCATCGAATTCACAGGCATCGTAACAATCGCCAAATCCCAAACAACCATACTGGCAATCTGATTCGCCGCTGTAAATGGAAGAGGCAATTGCACAGGTTGTTGCTCCGTCGTAACGGTTTGTTTTGGGCCGGTGGTCGCAGGTTCCGTTACAACGAATGAAGGCAACCCGCGGATCTTTTTTAACCGCTTCCAAGCCTAAGATGGCGGCCACATTATTCATTGTTTCGTTACCCCCAACCGGGCAGTTTAAATCTGACAAATCACTTGCCTTTACACATGCTTCGGCAAATGCCCGGCAACCTGCAAAACCACATCCGCCGCAATTGGCTCCGGGCAAAGCTTCTTCCACCTGGTCAATCCGCGGATCTTCATGTACTTTAAACTTCTGAGCTACAAAGTAAAGAATTACTGCTGCCGAAGTTCCGATAACACTTAATGTGGCAATGGTATATATAACTGTGATACTCATAAGTTAGATTGTTTCTTCAACTTCGAATTTGAAAACTTTTTTTAATAAATGACGAAAAAAATATAATGTTATATAGTATGGTATTAAAATGCCGAGTGAAAGTAAACCACTAAAAAGTTCATTTTTTGTGAATGCACTTGCAGTAATTAAAGTGAGTAAAACAATGATAAACGGGAAAAGATATCCATAGAAAAGTGCTGCAAATCCCTTTGATTCCTGGAAAAGTACTGTAACTTCCTGGCCGGGTGAGTAAACGTTTTGGTAGGTGGTAATTTCAATTTCCTTGTCCTGGTAATCGGCCACGGTGCAAGCTCCTTTTGCATGGCACGACGAACATGCAGATTCGTTTATGATGTTTACAATCAGTTTGTTATCCCGAATCTCCTTTACAAAGCCCTTATGTTTGATTTTTGTATTCGTAATTCGTGTTTTTGTAATTTACAGATTGCAAATTTAGATATTTATGCAAACTTACACATGTCAAAATTCAGTTTTATTTGAAAATCCGTAATTTATAAAAAGTCTAATTTAAGTTATCCTTTTTTGTTTTGTTTTCTGATGAACTTTCGATTGATTCCTTTCTGGCAGAGTCAACGTCCCATGCCCAATCTGCGTCCTGGATGGTGTAATTTCTTTCGGTAAGCAAGGTTTCTGAAAGTTGTGTTGAAAACCGCCGTGTCTCTTTTATAAAGTCTCCATCATCTGCCTTCCAGGTTTTGTATAATTCTTCCATTACCTGTTCTTCGTGGTGCTTGAAGGTACGGCCGGCCCGGTAGGCTTCGTATTTGTTAAATCCCAGCTGAACCAGGACTTTTACTCCGAGTTCGGTTGCTGAATTAAACATTTCGCGCTGCACAATTTTAACATTCAGCTTGTAGAATTCAAAAACATGAAAAATATCTTTGGCACGTGCTATAATTTGTAAGCCAGGATAATTTTTCCGGACATATTGGGCCACTTTTAACGCTTCATCGTGTTCAGCCATGCTGAGTATCAGCATTTTTGCTTTTGCTATGCCCGCTTTTTCAAGAACCTGAGGCCGTGAAACATCCCCGTAATAGAGTTTGAAACCATATTTTCTGAGAATTTCCACATTGGCCGGGTTGCTGTCGATAATGGTAATCGGGATGTTGTTGGCCAAAAGAAATCTTCCCAAAGCCAGTCCAAAGCGCCCGAACCCGGCAATGATAACCGGATTTATTTCATCAAACTCGTCAAATTCCTGTTTGTTTTGCCTTCGCGAAAGAATCGGGCGAACCGCTTTGTCGTTAAAAATCAGCAAAAGTGGCGAAATGGTCATTGAAAGTGTTACAACCAGCAGCAACATTCCGGCGGTGTGATTATCAAACAGTTGATTTTGGGTAGAGAAAGAAATAAGTACAAAGCTGAATTCGCTGGATTGTGCCAGCAAAAAGGCAAACAGAAATTCATAGCCTTTCCGGAGTTTAAAAATGCGGCCTAACAAAAGTAAAACGATAAATTTCAAAAAGATGAATAGCATTACATACCCCAAAATGGCAAATGGCTGTTCAATAAAAAGGGTAAAATTAATGCTTGCCCCAACCGAAATAAAAAACAACCCCAGCAGCAATCCCTTAAAAGGTTCGATGGTTGATTCGAGCTCGTGGCGGTATTCGTTTTCAGCCAGAACCACGCCGGCCAAAAAAGTACCAAGTGCCGGCGAAAGTCCGATGGAATCCATGGCCAATGCAATGCCAATCACCAGTAAAAGCGCCATGGCGGTAAATATTTCATTCAGGCCGGTTTCGGCAATCAAGCGAAAAATGTGCCTGGCAATAAATCTCCCGATAAAAATGATACCTGCAATTACCCCGATTATCAGAAACAATTGTGCCCAGCCAGGCATGGCTGAAACACCGGTAACTTTATCAAGAGTTGATTCTGTAAGACTAACCTGGCCTCCCCAGGTGGCAAGAATGGGTAGTAAAGCCAGGATGGGAATGACAGCCATGTCCTGAAAAAGCAGAACTGAAAAAGCAGAGCGCCCGGCTACGTTTCGCAACAGGCCCTTTTCTGTTAATGTTTGAATAACAATAGCGGTTGAAGAAAGCGCAAGGATTAATCCGATGGCGATGGCTTTGTTTAATTCAAAACCAAAAAGAATGGCCACAGCGCCAATTACAAGCGAACTCAGTAATACCTGCAGGCCTCCCAGTCCGAAAATCGATTGCCGCATTTTCCAAAGCAACGATGGCTGAAGTTCAAGCCCAATCACAAAAAGCATCAGCACCACTCCAAATTCGGCAAAATGCATCACTTCATCGGCTTCGCGGCCAACAAGCCCAAAAACAAACGGCCCGATAATGACTCCTGCCAACAGATATCCCAATACCGAACCCAGGCCCATTTTTTTTGCCAGAGGAACCGAAATAACCGCAGCCCCCAAATAAATCAGTGCCTGAAAAAAGAAATCCTGGTTATACATGTTCGGTTAATTCGTTTATATATTCGATCGTATCAAAATCACTTTCGCTGTATTTTTCGTCTCTTAAGTTGATTATCAGATTTTTATATTGAAAGGCATAGCGTTCAATTTCTTCGGTTGACATGGTATAGGAGCCATGCACAACAAATGGCGGAAGATAATTCATCCGGCACAATATAGCTGATTGTTTTACAGGAATCAGGAACTGGTTAACCGTAAACCGGTGCCGGCCTTTTTCTGAATATACCTCTTTCCTGCCTCCGGTGGTTAAAACCGAAACGGCGCTTTTCCCTTCCAGCGCCCTTCCTTTTTCGCCATAAGCAAAACCGTGCTGCAAAACCAGGTCAAACCACTCTTTCATCAGCGCCGGCGCACTGTACCAGTAAAACGGGTGGTGCCACACAATAATGTCGTGCAGCATTAAAAGTTGCTGTTCTTTAATAATATCGATGTAAAAATCGGGGTAGTTTTCATACAAATCGTTGATGGTAACATTCTCCAGACCATGCACTGCATCAATCATTTTACGGTTCACTCTCGATTTTCGAACGGCCGGATGTGCAAATATGATGAGAATTCTTTTCATTTGATTTGTTGAAATTAATTTTTGATATCATAAAAATAGTTTTTTTTCATGAATCAGTTGATTTAAAAACAGCAATGGAAACACGGAACTTTGCAAAGTGTTCCTGCTGATTTTTGGAATAACAGGCAAGGTTTGCGGGTATTCTGATGAAAACAATATTGAAATGAGCGTTTTTTATGGCCGGAGCGGTTGTTTTTCAAGTGCTTTAATGGCAGAATCGTATCCTAATTTATACAATTTGTCGGCATGGCTTAAACTAAGAATATCAAACTTGTCAATTCCTTCCGGTTCGATATAAATTGCAGCTGACCCGGCAATTTCATTGGTGCGGGCGTTTACGTTCATATAAAAAGTTCGCGAAGTGATTTGAATCAGGTTTTTAACTTTTGCTTTCGGGTTTATCGGACTGATGTTGCAAACAATCATTTTTTCGCAATGGTTTTGAATGGGTTTTACCGGTAAATTGTCAACCACTCCGCCGTCAACATAAAGGTCGGTGCCCAGTTTAACGGGCGAAAACAGAATGGGAATAGACGCCGATGCCAGAACAGTTTCGCCCAGCGGGCCGTTGTTTTTATATTCAACTGAACCTGTATTTAAGTTCGAGACCGAAACATAAAACGGAAATTGCAAATCTTCAATGTTTTTTGCTTTTATTTCTTTCTGAATCACTTCTTTTAAGCCATCGAGTTTTAAAAGCCCGTCAACCGGAATGTGCAGTTTTGTATATTTAAAAAACCAGCCTTTTTTAAAAATGGCAAGAACTTCCTGCGGCGATTTTCCGCTGGCAATAAAAACGCCCACAATTGCACCTACGCTGGTTCCTGAAATTACATCGGGTACAATGCCCTTTTCAAATAAAGCTGCAATAATTCCGAGGTGGGCAAATCCCCGTGTTCCCCCTCCGCTTAACACCAGTCCTGTTTTAAATTTTTTCATGCGATTTCCCTTGGTTTGCAAAGGTATAAATAAGCGGTTAGTTGCGAATGTTTTTTTTGACTGCCGTTTTTAGTCCAGCGTAAACCAGCTCCGCATTAAATCGTGATCGCTCACTTCGTTTTTGTGCCAGAAAACATTGGTTCTGTTTTCGTAAGTGTAGTCTTTTTTATAGGTTTCTATATTTTCCACAATATCTTTCAGCGCGGTAATCATCAAATGAACTTCTTCGTTGGTCATGGTTGGGTGAAGCGACCAGCGCACCCAACCCGGTTTTTCGGAGAGATCGCCGCTGTTGATTTTTTCAGTGATTTCGGCCGATTTTTCATACGAAACCTCCAGCAGAAAATGGCCGTAAGTTCCGGCACAGGCGCAGCCGCCACGGGTTTGAATGCCGTATTTGTCGTTCAGTATTCGTACAATTAAATTATAGTGAATGCCTTCAATATAAAACGAAATTATACCCAAACGGTCGCGAACATTGTCGGCCAGAATATTTAATCCTGGAATGGCATCGAGCCCCTGAAAAGCGATATCCAGTAATTCCTCTTCGCGTTGTTTTATTTTTTCAATACCCATCTGGTTTTTTAGTTCAAAACAAAGCGCTGTTTTAATCGATTGCAAAAAGCCGGGTGTTCCGCCATCTTCGCGGGCCTCGATATTATCAACGTATTTGTATTTTCCCCAGGGGTTGGTCCAGTCAACGGTTCCGCCGCCGGGTTGGTCGGGTACTTCGTTTTTATACATCGAAGCGTCAAAAATTAAAACTCCCGAAGCGCCGGGCCCTCCCAGAAACTTGTGCGGCGAAAACATCACGGCATCCAGTTTTTCCATCGGGTCATCGGGGTGCATGTCCATTTCGTCGTAGGGCGCCGATGCGGCAAAGTCGATAAAACACACCCCGCCGTATTCGTGCATAATGCGCGCCATTTGTTTGTAGGGCGTGCGGTAACCCGTAACATTGGAACAGGCCGAAAAGGAACCGATTTTAAACGCGCGGTCCTGGTATTGCTCCAATGCTTTTCTCAGGTTTTCAGGTTCTACCAAAAGGTTTTTGCCGGGTTCAACAATAACAACATCGGCATTGGTTTCGTACCACGAGGTTTGGTTGGAGTGGTGTTCCAAATGGGTTATAAAAACCACCGGGCGTTCGCGTTCCTTCAAACAGTTTTTGTGGGCCAGCTTTCCGCAGTATTTTAAACCCAGGATACGCTGAAATTTATTAATCACCCCGGTCATTCCAAAACCGGAGGTGATGATGATGTCGTTGGGATCGGCATTCACCTGTTTTTTTATCAGCTCGTGCGATTTGTGATAGGCATGCGTCATGCGCATCCCGGTTTCGCTGGTTTCGGTATGCGTGTTGCCCACAAAGGGACCGATAATTTTCGAGATTTTGTCTTCAATGGGCTGATACAACCGGCCGCTGGCAATCCAGTCGCCATACACTATCTTTTGTTTGCCATAGGGCGACTCAAATTTCTGATCGATTCCGATTATTTTTTTTCTGAATGTTGCAAAATAACTCTCCAAACTACCCATAATTAACTTTTTAGAGCCCCACAAATTAAACTACTTTCGTTGAATAAAAAGAAAGTTTATATCAGTTTTTAAAATAGTGTGGCATTCTTTCCGGGTGATTTTTTTTGAGTACCGGTTGATAAATACGGAAGCTTAAAAGCGATGTACCTCCATGGCTCCACTTTTCTTCGGGGCGGGGTTTGGACGTACCTCCACGGCTCCACTTTTTGTCTGGGCAGGCTTTGGACGTACGTCCATGGTTCGACTTTTCTTCGGGCGGGGCTTGGATGTACCTCCATGGCTCCACTTTTTGTCTGGACAGGCTTTGGACGTACCTCCACGGCTCCACTTTTCTTTGGGGCGAGGTTTGGAAAAATCCTGAAAGCTCACTTTTTCACCCGGGTTTTCTCCAGCAAACGCATGTTTTCATGGCGGAGTTTGAACAAAGAAGAAGTAAAATCGGCAATCACGGCATTTTTTAAATGACAATTCGTCACATATT
>JAFGDX010000005.1 GCA_016931875.1 Prolixibacteraceae bacterium | reverse complement strand
ACCGGGCGGGTAGTGATGCAAAAACAATACAGCGCTTTGGAACGGGTTGCTTTTGACATGAGCGGGAAAGTAGCCGGAATGTATTTTGTACACATGAACATTGACGGTGAACAAATCATCAAAAAACTGATTGTTGATAATATGGAATAGGGTTTAACATTTGTTTTTGAAAAAAGAAAATGGCGCCATTGCGGCGCCATTTTTTATAGTAAAATGTTCGGTTTAAATACCGCTAAAGTCTACCCCTTCAAATAAAACAGAGGGGGTGAGCCATGAAGAGTTGGTATTTACATCATTTCCCAATTCCCCGATATTCGACCACAATTCCAGCATGTTCCCTGTAATATTCATTTCCGAAACGGGTTGAACGATTTCGCCGTTTTCAATCAGAAATCCTTCAATACCAAACGAAAAATCGCCTGTGGTGCCGTTGCTGTTTCCCCCGTTAAAACCGGTAACCAGTATTCCTTTTTGTACCGTTTTTACCAGACCCTGAAGATCTTTATTTCCGGTTTTGAACACCAGGTTGGTAACGCTTCCGCTGGTGGGGTTCATGTTGAGTTTTTTGGCATAGTAGGTGTCAATGTAGTAGGTTTTTAAAATGCCGTTTTCAAAAACCGGTCGTTTTTGTGTGGCCAGTCCTTCGCCATCGAAATGACGCGAACCGCGGCCGCCCGGAATAAACGGATCATCGGTAATCGACAGTTTTTCTGAAACTACTTTTTCATTCAGTTTGTCAATCAAAAAAGAACTTTTTTGTTGAATAGCCGACCCGCTCAGCGCTGAAATCAGTGGGCTGAAAATTCTTCCCATTTGCCGGTTTTCCACAATCATTGTCATTTTTCCCGATGTCATTTTTTTCTGTCCAATTTTTTTCAGCGCTTTGTCGAGGGCAATCGTGCCAATACCCTCTGCGGGCAGCTTGTCAAAAAATATAGCGCTTTCATTCCAGCCCGCTGAAGGGCGTGCATCACCGCTTTTTACCGAAACCGAGGCGCTGATTCCGTAGTACGAACTGGCGGTATCACCTTCAAAACCATTGCTGGTAACCAATACCCGCTCACTTAACCCGTCGTAATACGAACTGGTGATGGAAATAATCCGTTCATCTTTTCCCAAAATTTCCTTTTCGGGTGCAAACGCCAGTGCAATTTTTTGTTCCGGGCTAATGGTATTGAAAGCGGCATCCAAAACCTGCAGATTTTTACCGCCCCCCCGGTAGTACAAATCAGCTTGCGGCAGGGTGCGGAATTCGTCTTCAGCCAGGTATTTTGTTCCGGCAATGGCTTCTTCAATAAAACCTGCCAACTCCTCTTTTTTCAAGCGGTTTGTGGAGTGAGCCGAATATTTTTTATCAACAAAAAGGCGAATGGTGAGATTGTTTTGAGTGGCCTGTTCCAGTTTGTCTATTTTTTCTTCGCGCACTTCAACGCTGCTGTTTTTGCTGTTCGAAATGCTTACGCTTACTTCCTGTGCACCGTTTTTCAGGGCGTGGTTCATCGCCCATTTTGCCAGCGTATATTTTTCTTCTTTTTTCATAATAATCAAAGTTTTTTTGGTGAAATTGATTTAGGCATTGGTTCCGCCAACGGTTAATTTTTTTACCAAAACGGTTGGCAACCCGCAGGTAACCGGAACCGACTGGCCGCTTTTGCCACAGGTCCAGGTTCCATTGTCAATCGCATAATCGTTTGCCGCCATCGAAATATCGGCAAGTGCCTGCGGACCGTTGCCTATAATATTAATATCTTTGATGGGCCGTGTTAATTTTCCCTTTTCAATCAGGTAGCCCGATTTAACAAAGAAAGTAAAATCACCGGCGCCGATTTTTACTTCACCATTGCTGAAATTATCAACAAAAACACCATAATCAACACTGGAAATGATGTCGTCTTTTGAATGGGGCCCGGCTTCCATGTAAGTAGCCCGCATTCTCGGAATAGGTACATTTCTGAAGGATTCCCTTCGTCCGTTTCCGGTAGGTTCAACATGGTAGTGACCGGCACTGATTCTGTCGTGAATATAACTATTCAATACGCCGTCTTTTACCAGATACGTTTTTTGGGTATCGTTTCCTTCGTCGTCAATGTTAATCGAACCACGGTTGTTTGGCAAAGTTCCGTCATCAATAATATTTATGAAATTTTCGGCTACTTTTTTGCCCATTTTATCACTAAAAATGGAAGTTCCCTTGCGGTTGAAATCGGCTTCAAAAGTGTGACCGATTGCCTCGTGCAGCAATATTCCCGAACCACCGGCACCCATAACCACCGGCATTTCCCCGGCTTTTGGTTTTGTGGCTTCAAATAAAAGGTTGGTGCGCTCCACCACTTCTGTGGCAAGTTCATCAACCAGGTTGTCGGTAAGAAATTCAAAGCCTTTTCTGAAGGAACGGGCTGAATAGGAATTTTCAATTTTACCCTCTTTTTCCATGATGCATACCACGCCAAAACTTACCATTGGTCGGTAATCGTATGTGAGCCTGCCTTCCGAGTTAAAGAAAAGGACGTAGCTGGTTTCATCGTTTAAAAAAGCGTTCACTTTTATTACTTTGTCATCCAGGGCAAAAACCCGGTCGTTTATTTTTTGCACAAAAGGAACTTTTTCCTGAACCGAAACATCTTCCCACTTTTTGGTGATGGAATAAAAGTCGGCAGGTATTTTTTCCTGAATGGTTTCAGGGGCAAAGTTGTGGTTGCTGTTGGCAATATTGGCAGCCAGGCGGGCGGCATTCAGCATTTCATCCAGTGTCAGCGTTTCGGTATAGGCAAACCCGGTTTGGTCTCCCTTTAAAACCCGGACGCCAACTCCAAAATCAACATTTGAAAATGCCCGGTTTACTTTTCCGTCTTCCAATCCCAGGTTTCCCGAAATTTTGTGTTCAAAGTACAAATCGGCATAGTTGCCTCCTTTGCTCATTGCCGCTGCAATTACTTTTTGCAGTGTTTCTGTTGAAACTTCAAAATGATCCAAATAATTTCTCACGTGTGAAGAATTTTTAATTGTTTGCCATGATTGCAAAAGCGGTGACAGGAATATACTTCCGGTTGCCGCGGCACCACTGGTTTTTATAAAACTTCGTCTGTTTACATTCATACCTTGAGACTTTTTTGTTTTTATTTATCAAATGCTAAATCAATAGGTATAAATCTCGCCGGCAAAATTACAGTTTTTATTAACGCATATGTTTAATTAAGGTTTATTTGGTTTGTAATCTTTCCTCCACAAAAACAAGAGAGAATTAAGGATCTTTTTGGTGGAATAGTCTCTTTTTTGTTTAATTTTTTGTTTTTAATACTTTTTTTGCTTTGAGTGTTTATTGGGTATTTTTTGAGGGGGTGTGGTAATAAAATGAGTATGTTTTATGAAACATTGGCCTGAAACGAGGGAATATTTTTCTGTAAAATGTATTATTTTTGTTTTTGAGGGGTTGATTATTGGGGGATGTTGACAAAAATCTATTTTTAATGTAAAATTTGTATTAAATTTTTACAAAATGTTACAAAAAGAGCATGATTGATTTCATTTTAAAATATTTTTGGAATGGATTTTTGGAAAATATCTATATTAACAAATAAATCATTACATCATGAAATCAAAATTGGAATACATTTGGCTTGATGGTACGGTACCCACTCAGCGGCTACGGGCAAAAACCCGCATTGAAGAAAATTTTAGCGGAAACCTGGAAGATTGCCCCATTTGGTCGTTTGATGGTTCATCAACCAATCAGGCTCAGGGAGGTTCTTCCGACCTTTTGCTTAAGCCGGTTTTTATTTGTCCCGATCCCGACCGTAAAAATGCCTATCTGGTTCTTACAGAAGTGCTCAATCCTGATGGCACGCCACATGCAACCAACGGACGTGCCCATATTGAAGGAGAGGACGAAGATTTCTGGTTTGGTTTTGAACAGGAGTATTTTCTTTATGATCCGCAAACCCGGCTTCCGTTAGGTTTTCCGGCCGGGGGTTTCCCGGAGCCGCAAGGACCCTATTACTGCGGAATTGGGGGCTCACGGGCATTTGGACGGCAGATTGTGGAAGAACACCTCGATCTTTGCCTGGAAGCGGGACTGAATGTGGAAGGTATTAATGCTGAAGTAGCTGCAGGCCAGTGGGAATTCCAGATTTTTGCCAAAGGCGCTCACAATGCCGGCGACCAGATTTGGATGGGACGCTACCTTTTGGAGCGCACTGCCGAGAAATACGGAGTTGATGTGGAATGGCATCCAAAACCTTTGGGAAAAGATCTTGACTGGAACGGTTCAGGAATGCACGCTAACTTTTCAAACGGTTTAATGCGCACCAGCGGCGACAAAGCAGTGTTTGATGCCATTTGTGAAGAATTTGCAAAACACATTCCGGAACATATAGAAGTATACGGAGCGTATAACGACCAGCGGCTGACCGGGAAACATGAAACCCAGTCGATTCATCAGTTTAGTTATGGTGTTTCCGACCGCGGTGCATCCATACGTATTCCGGTTGGAACAGTGGAAGCCGGCTGGAAAGGCCGCCTGGAAGATCGGCGTCCGGCCTCAAATGGCGATCCTTACAAAATTGCAGCCCGAATTATCAAAACGGTGAAAAGTGCCGGCTAAAATTCAGCGGTAATAAATTTATATTTCAAAAGGTTGTTCGTTTGTATTGGCGGGCAACCTTTTTTTATGGAATT
>JAFGDX010000454.1 GCA_016931875.1 Prolixibacteraceae bacterium | reverse complement strand
CATCACCCCGATGATTTGGCCGGTTTAAAAATTAGGGTAATGCGAAGTATAACCGCGGTTGAAATGATTCGCGCCCTGGGAGGCTCGGCAACCCCGATTTCGTGGGGCGAACTTTATACTGCTTTGCAAAGTGGTGTGGTTGACGGCGCTGAAAACAATCCACCAAGTCTTTACACTTCAAGACATTATGAAGTTTGTAAATATTATTCACTGGATGAGCACACAACCATCCCCGACGTGCTTGTGGTAAGCCAAATTATTTGGGAAAAGTTGAGCGATCAGGAAAAACAATGGCTGCAGCAGGCTGCTGATGAATCGGCAAAACTGGAACGGAAACTCTGGGCCGAATCAGAAAAAGAATCGCTGGAAGAAGTGCAAAAGGCAGGTGTTGAAATCATTTATCCGGATAAAGAGCCTTTTATTGAAATGGTTCAACCTTTGCTTGAGAGTTATAACGACAACGAAATTATCTATTCCTACATCAAACGGATTCAGGCCGTTAAATAAAATCAGTAAATTATGAGTATACGGAAAACCATTGATAAAGCGCTGGAATGGGTACTTGTGTTTCTGCTAAGTATCCTTGTTCTGGATGTTCTCTGGCAGGTAGCCAGCAGATACCTGTTAAATTCGCCAAGCAGCTACACCGATGAACTGGCCGGTTATTTGCTTATTTGGGTCGGTCTTTTGGGAGCCGCATACGTGGCGGGTAAACGTGAACATCTGGCCATTGATTTGTTGCTGCAACGCAGTTCAGCCCAACGAAAATTTAAGCTGGAAATGATTATCAGCGTAGTGGTGATTTTATTTGCCATAACAGTAATGGTAATTGGAGGCTCCTGGCTGGTCTATACGCGGTTTTATCTTTCGGTAAAATCAGCTGCTTTAGGTATGCCGCTGGGCATTGTTTACCTGGTTCTGCCGGTCAGCGGGCTGTTAATCGCCTATTTTGATATTGACAATATGTATAACCTGGTTAAAGCAAACCGGAAAAATTAAACAGTATGGAATTTTTTGAAATTTTAGTTCTTGTTTTCAGCTTTGTAATTCTTCTTGTAATTGGCGTTCCCATTGCATTTAGTATTGGCATTTCCGGTATTTTAACCATGCTTGTAAGTATTGACATGATTCCGGCATTAACCACGTTTTCGCAACGTATGGCTACCGGATTGGACAGTTTTGCGCTGCTTGCCATTCCGTTTTTTATTTTGGCCGGAAATATTATGAACAGCGGGGGAATTGCCATTCGGCTTATTGATTTTGCGCGTGTTTTGGTAGGTGGCATTCCGGGCGGAGTTGCTATGGTAAATGTGCTTGCAAATATGCTGTTTGGTGCCATTTCCGGTTCGGCGGCGGCCTCGGCCTCGGCAATTGGCAGTATTATGCAACCAGAAATGAAGAAGGAAGGGTACTCTGAAAACTTTAGCGCCGCTGTGAACATTACTTCAGCAACAACGGGTTTGTCTATTCCTCCAAGTAATATTCTTATTGTTTACTCACTGGCCAGCGGAGGTGTGTCAATCACAGCGCTTTTCCTGGCTGGTTATTTGCCGGGAATTCTTACCGGGTTGGGAATTATTATTACGGCCATAACCATGCTTATTTATAAAAAGAGCGGAACAAAGGCTGCTTTTAAGGCCCTGGGAATTGTTGCATTAATAGCTGTTGCATTTTTGATTGTTTACAAAGGTGTTTCGCTTTCAAAAGCTACTTTTTCAGCCGGGGTTAACCGTATTTTTTTATATGCTTTTATTGTTGCTTTTGCTGTTTGGGCCACCCTGAAAACCATAAAAAACAAGAAAAAAGCACTGGCCGGATCGCGTAAATTCCTGGATGCTATTCCCAGTTTGCTCATGCTGGTTATTGTAATTGGGGGGATTGTTGCCGGCTTTTTTACTGCAACCGAAGCCTCGGCCATTGCCGTTCTTTACGCGTTGATACTCTCATTTATCTATCGTCAAATCCGGATAAAAGATTTGCCCGATATTATTTTGCGGTCGGTAAAAACTACCGGTGTTGTGATGCTGCTTGTTGCCACGTGTTTGGGATTGTCGTGGATTATGGCATACGAAAATATTCCGCAAAATGTAAGCGAGGGCTTGTTGTCGGTAACCAGTAATCCGTTTATGATTTTGCTGATAATTAACATGTTGCTTTTGTTTGTGGGTATTTTTATGGACATGACCCCGGCGGTTTTGATTTTTACCCCGATTTTTTTACCCATAGTTACATCGATGGGGGTTGACCCGATTCATTTTGGTATCATTATGGTGTTAAACCTGAGTGTAGGTCTGTGTACTCCGCCGGTTGGTTCGGTATTGTTTATCGGGTGCAGCGTGGCCGGGCTTAGTATCGACAAGGTAATAAAACCTCTGCTGCCCATGTTTATAGCCATGGTGGTGGTGCTGCTGCTGGTAACTTATATTCCCGAAATTTCATTGTGGTTGCCACAGCGTTTGGGATTCTGAAATACTTTTTAACAGCTATATTTTAAGGGAGAAATTAACTCCCTTATTTTTTTGAATTTTTGCGAATGAACCTTAACCTATTTGTTTTTGATTTGGATTTTACACTTTGGGATGCAGGAGGAACCTGGTGCGATGCCACCCGTCCTCCATACACCTGGGAAAATGGAAAGTTACGCGACCGGGACGGGCGTTGGATTTGTTTGTATCCCGATGTTTTGCCTGTTCTGAAGGAACTAAAACGGAAAAATAAACGGATTGCCGCAGCCTCGCGCACTTTTGAGCCCGGCTGGGCACTGGAACTGATTCAGCATTTTAATATCGGCAGCTATTTTGATGTTATGGAAATATTCCCGGAGAACAAGGTTGTGCATTTCAAAAAAATACAACGGTATTTTCAAATGCCCTTTTCTGAAATGGTATTTTTTGATGATGAGTACCGGAACATTGAAGCAGTTGGAAACCTTGGCGTGGAGACCGTTTTTGTGCAAAACGGGATAACCCGCGAAATGGTTCTGAAATATGTTGATTAACAAAAAAGAGGCGCATAAATTTGCACCTCTTTTCAAAATAAATATTAAACAGCATTTATAGTTTAACAGACGTTTTCAGGTTTTTTGCCTTTAACGATTCATATTCAACTGTAATTTCGCTTTTTCCTTCAATTAAAAACTGGTATTCCACATTCCCGTAACCTGGAACTGAAAGGAACTGAACTTCCGGTTTTTTCTCTTTGTAATCGACTTTATTCAGCCGAATATCGTTAATTTTTCCACCTGCAACAACTTTTCCCCCCGATATTTTTAAAATATCCTGCCGGTGTATGTTTTTGTTTACGGATTCTTTTGACATTGAGGGCAATCCGTTTTTGTTTTTAAGACGAACGCGTACCTGATGAAGGTTATTTTCAACTTCTTTTACATCAAATATTTCCATGCTTATTTCAGGAGTATTTGCGGCAGCCAGAAGAACAACAGAAGCATTTCTGTGAACGAGTTCGGGCAGCATAAACGGGTGGGGCAGTCTCGAACTCATTTTTACCCATCCGCCGATTTCAACTTCACCATAAACAGGGTGGTTGTATTTTTCCCATTTTTTGTATAATTCGCCTTGTGTAACATTGTCGTTAAATTGAAGTTGTTCCCGGTTTCGTTCAGTGTTATCGCCTCTGTCTTCCTGCTGGCCGGGTTTGTTGGCATTTTCGCGGTAGGTTTCCGACTCGCGCTGGAAAAGTTCACCGGTGAAGGCAAAAATTCCGAACACAAAGTACAACTGTCCGTCAAAATCGCCATAGGTTGGGTAAAGCTGGTACGACGGCATATAAACATATCCGGGAGTGATTTTGAGGGCATTTTTTCCAATTACATCGTAAGCGGCAACATCTTCCTGCGGGATACTGGTTGACTCTTCAGCCGGAACACGAAGCCACATTCCTCCGCTGTTGTGAAATGCAAATCCGATAATTATATTCGGGCGTTTTCCAATCCATTCATTAACCGCTTTTAATCCCACCCCTGAAAAGGGGAAATTTCCGGCGCCTCTCTGAACATACGGAGGTTGCCAGTTGAAACCCCAGTTCCGGTTGGGATCGAGGTAGCCTTCTGCATCTTCGTTTAGTTTTCCGTCACCGTCATTGTCGATACCTTCGTAACCCAACAGGGTGTATTCTCCTTTTTCGTGTGGTTTTGTCCTCACCAAAATCCGTTCATCCTCCGGATCCACTTTGTAATTTCCAAACGGATCTTTAATTCGCATTTGTGTAATGCTCCCATCGCCATCCAGATCATCCGGCGAATCTTCATCAAAAAGCCCGTCGCCGTCATCGTCTTTGGGCACCCTGATACTCCGGCTGGAGCTTGGTGTATGCGCATCTTCAAAAAAATGATACCGGCCGTCAACATTCACCACCGGAATAATATAGTGCGCATTGTTGTCGACAACCTGGGTGATTTTTTCATTTTCTCCGTATTTGGTTAGCAACATATTGGCATAATACAAACAAACTTCACCGGCCTGAACTTCATTGCCGTGGATATTTCCGTCCACGTAAACTCCTGGTTTGCTCTGTTCTTCGCCTGTTTTTTGATTGTTGATGGTTAAGGCGTAAATATCCCGGTTTTCTTCACTTTTGCCAACTACTTCAAGTTTTGTTAAATCAGGATATGCTTCGTGTAAAACTTGAAGAGCAGTAATAACTTCGTTGTAATTGTAATATCTGTCGAAACGAAGCGGAACTTCAATTTTTCCTTTATTACCGGCAGAAAAGGCGGTAGAAAAACTAGCAAACAGCAATATAAATACGATGGTTGGTTTCATAATTAACCTCCAATTTTTATTTGTTTCACATCCGGGCTAAATACCTCTGATTCAATTTTGGCTGAAATAACTGGTTTTTTATTGCTTTGCAAGAGCCAGGTAAGTTTTTTTACCTGGTTTCCGCCAATATTTCCCAGCGGAGTTCTTTTTAATCCTTCCAGTAGTTTTACGTCTCCTTCAAGCAATACAATCACCGGTGAAGGCTGATTGTTGCGCTGGCCCATGGCAATCGGGTAGGGCAGGTAGCCACTGTTTTCAACAAAAAGTTCGAGCCGGTAAACTCCACCTCCCAAATCCGTAATTTTTTCGCTGGCAATGGAAACCGAAGGCATTTTTTCAGTAAGTTTTAATAACCACGGAAGTTGGATATTTAGCAGAGAATCAATTCTTTCCGGTTTTGGAGTGTTTTCAAGATAAGGAACATAACCGCCCACTTCTGCCTCTTCAAAATCGGGGTGATCAATTTTTTTCCATGGCACAAAACCTTTTCCTTGCCATTCTTTTTCCGACCAGGCCAAAAGTGCTTTGTTTTTTTCATCCGGGGCATCCTTTTTATCGTCAGTATCCTTTTTGCTTAGCATTTCCACCATTTGTTTCGGGGTGAGTTTGCCCGACTGCATCATTTCAATAACACCCTGGCCAGAAAAACGATCGGGGGCATTATTGGTTTTTAAAAATGAATCGATTTTAGTTTCGCCCAGCGCCACAAATTCTTCCGTGCTCATTTCACCTGCTTTTTCCATTGTCAGTTCTCCGGCCTCCTTTTTCTTTTCTTCCTTTACTTTAGGAATGGTGAATAAATTCATGCTAAATGAAGGGACACCGAGGTGATAGTAGGCCCATAATTCAAACGAACCATCTTTGGCAGGTGCTGGTGCAAGGCGCTCGGTGTTAAAGTTTTTAGCTTTTAAGTATTTTTTGTAATCTTCTGAGAAGAGGGTGTAGAATTTCAGGTCTTCATCCAGCGGATTTACAGCTGCGCCAAGACCAAGGATTCCCGCCACCATCGATGGGGTTACTTCCGTTCCCGGCGGAAGGAGCTCTTTTACTTTTTCAATCACTTCTTCCATGGGGTACGTTTTATTGGGATCGGCATTCATCATTCGTGCATACCGGGACGGTATTTTAAAATTTTGCAGGTTGGCTCCTCCTTTTCGTCCCCCTTGGGGCGGAACCAAACAGAAATCGGAACTTCCCAACGTATACACCATGGCAATATTCGGATGGTCAAAAATAAACCGCATGATACCGTAAACTTCAGGAGCTTGCCCCGACCACTGACCGGCTTCTTTTTTGTTGTAGGGAAAAAGATGCGGAAACGAGATTCCGATGTTAATTCCACCTTCCCCGTCTTCGTTGTATTTCCCGTCACCATCGTTGTCAATGCCCTCGTTGAATATTTTATATTCGCCGCGTTCGCTTTTGGTTGCGTCGGCCCTGACCATAATCCGGGGCTCGCTTTTTAAAACAATGTGCGTTCCCTGCATATCCTTCACACGCATCTGGGTAATCAGCCCGTCGCCGTTTAAATCGTCAAAACCGTCTTCATTAAGGGCTTCGTCATTGTCGTTGTTAATTTCAAAATTATTTACGGTTCTGTTGTATTTTAACGTGTTGAAATAACCTTTTGCAGCATCAGGATTGGGAAGCGGCATGATATACCACTTAAGGTTTTTGGTGTACCGCGATGAATCCAGAAGCATTTTTGCCAAACCGAGCGCGCCTTCTGTTGAAATTGGAATATTGCCCTCGAAGTTGGCTCCAACAAAAACAGCAGGTACATCTTGCAGGTTTTTTCCAATTTCCAGAACCGTTACCGGTGCCCCTCCCGGGCTGGTAGCAATGGTGTGTATTTCGGTTTGGGCAGAATTGCCCTGCTGCAATTGTTTCAGCACTTGCTGAACCTCAGGCGGGCTGTGGTATTTATTAAACGAAATATCGCTCTGTGCAAAAAGCGACACCGGTAAATAACACAAAAAACCGGTTAAAAGCGCATAGTAAAGTTTTTTTATCATGTTTCAAATTTTAAAAAATAACATTTTTGTACTTTTTAGTTACACTGTGTCAGTAATCAGGTAGTTTTGGCTGCAGGTTTAAATTTTTTTAAGTGAGAAATTTACAGTTTTTTTAACGGCATAAATGAGATAAATGTCAGTTTTTTATTCAGTTTTAAAGAAAATATGATGTAATACTGGTGTAAAATCAATTTTAAAATTACAATTCAGTAAATGTCTGATCCGAAAAGTAATACCGGCATAAATTTTTATTTTTGTCATTTCGCTTAAACGAAAATTTCCGGTAATGTTATCCCGGTTTTTTATCATGACTGCATTTGAAAAGGAAAAGACGAAATTCATAAAATTGCGGGGAAACTGTATTTCAAATTGAGTGTATCGTTCATTGTTTTTTGTTGGTTATCAAGCCGGTTAAAAAGGTCTTTTACAATTTCTGAATACCCCGGGTTTTGTGCCAGGTCGTTTATTTCAAGCGGGTCGTTTTCTATATCATACAAACGGAAAGTTTTTGCTTTTGGATACACGATAAGTTTGTATTTGTCCGTTCTGACCATACGTTGTAAGTTCATATAAGTACCGTAAATTTCCGGATAAGGGCTTTTTTCCGATGCGTTGGATATAAGTGGCAGCAAACTGTTAAATTCAACATAATCCGGTTTTTCAATT
>JAFGDX010000453.1 GCA_016931875.1 Prolixibacteraceae bacterium | reverse complement strand
CAAAAGGTGAATAAGCCGGTTATTCTCGACTTCACAGGGTGGAGCTGCGTGAACTGTCGCAAAATGGAGGACAATGTGTGGAGTGACAAAATGGTTTTAAACATTCTTCGTAACGACTATGTGTTAATTTCGCTTTACGTTGACGACAAAACCCGCTTACCTGAAAATGAGCAGTATGTTTCGGAAACCACGAACCGAAAGGTAAAAACCATTGGTAATAAATGGAGCGATTTTCAGACCACACATTTTAAAACAAATGCCCAGCCATTTTATGTACTACTCGACCATAATGGGCAAATGCTGGCGCAGCCCAAAGGTTACGACACCAGCATTGATGGTTATGTAAAATTTCTTAATGAAGGAATGAAAAACTTTGGTTCATAACGAAAGTATAATTCCTGCAAAGCCGCAAAACCGGAAAGAATGAACAACATTAAAAGTAATGTTCAAAACATTCGGGTTTGCGGCTTTTTGCTATAAATGCTCAATACTTTCATTCAATTCAGAAAAAATATCAATAAAAATCACTTTCAGTTGTCAGGTTTTGAAAAGATTACGACTGTTCAGGCATAAAACAAAAACGTGATTAATTAATGGTAAAAATGAAAAAATGAAACGAAAAAAAATTATCAAAATCGGAATCATAACTGCGGTTGCAGGGATTGTAATTGCAGGTGCAATTGGCCTTTACATGTTTAACATGCCGCACCGCGATGTACTGTCGGCAAAAGCAGATTTCAGCCTGACCAGCTCACAAATTGTAACGGAGTATTTAGCCGACGCATCTGCAGCAAACGAAAAATACCTGGCTGCTGACGGCGACTCGAAAGTGCTTGAAATTACAGGAACGGTAAACAAAATCTCAGATGATTTCGATGGAAAAAAAGTGGTACTGCTAAAAGATGGCAGCGACAAAGCTGGTGTGAGTGCAACATTTACACCCGAAACAAATGCAAATGCTGAAAAATTGCAAGTCGGTCAAAGTATTACAATTAAAGGCGTTATCCGCTCGGGTGCAGCTTACGACTCAGACCTGGAACTGTACGAAAATGTAATCCTCGAGAAAAGCGATATAGTAACAAAATAAAAATCATAAAAAGTAGAATATTCATTAAAACAAAATTTAAAAATCATGAAAAAATTAGTCTTAGTAGTAATAGCAGCAGTTCTGTTTGCAGGCTTTTCAGCCAATGGCCAGTCAAAATTGGTAAGTTCAAAATCGCACATCAAATTTTTCTCAACCACACCGGCAGAAGACATTGAAGCGAACAACACCACATCGGTGAGTACCATTAACCCGTCAACCGGAGAAATCGTTTTTTCGGTGCCCATGCAGGGTTTCGAATTCGAAAAAGCGCTGATGCAGAAACATTTTAACGGCAAGGATTTTCTGAATACCAAAGAGTTTCCGAAAGCTAAACTGACCGGAAAAATCACCAACATCGACAAAATTGATTTTTCGAAAGACGGAACCTACGACGCGCATGTGGAAGGCGAGTTAACCATTAAAGGAGTTACAAAGCCGGTTCACGAAATGGGCAAAATTACCGTTACCGGCGGGAAAGTGGACGCCAGCAGCAAATTCAATATTACCCTGGCTGATTACGGGATAACTTTTGTAAAAGGCAAACCTTCCACCAACATCGCGAAAACGGTGGAAGTGACCTTGCAGGCTGAATATGCAGCACAGTAAATGGTTTAAAAAAAAATTACAAAAATTAAAAGCAGCGGTACTTGAACTGCTGCTTTTTTAAAATTCATAAAATGGAAACTGTAGCATATAAAAAAGTAAAAGAAGCGAAAGGATTGAAAGTGGGCAGCCAGGCTCCCGGTTTTTCAGCCAGAGATTTAAAGGACAATGTGTTCTCGTTAAACAGCGCTTTGGGGAAAGGCCCTGTTGTACTGATTTTCTATCGCGGCCAATGGTGCCCGTTCTGCAACAAACACCTGAAGAAACTGGAACAAAGCCTGGATAAAATTTATGAGAAAGGTGCCAGTGTTGTGGCGATTTCACCTGAAAAATCTGAATTTCTGAAACGTACTGCTGATAAAACCAAGGCTTCATTTTCGTTACTTTACGACGAGGATTATAAAATTGCAGAAGCATTCGATGTGGCGTTCAGGCCAACAAAATTTGAGCGGGCAATTTATAATAAAATACTAAAAGCCGATTTGAAAAATGCACACTCTGATGATAGCCAGCAACTTCCCATCCCGGCTACGTTCATCATCGGAAAAGATGGAAAAATCACCTGGCGTCATTTCAACCCGGACTATAAGAAGAGGTCAACTGTTGACGATATCGTCAAGAATATTCCGAAATAAATTTTTATGCATTGCTTTTGTCAGGATTTGATAAAACTCACGTCTGTTCAATAAAAATTAGAAATCACTTAAAAAAAATTCAATGAAACGACCATACAACGATGTTTCACAAACAAGCATAATTAAAATCATGGGAGTTCCATCGAATACATTAGAAAACTTACAATTTTAATGAGATGAAAACAGTAGCAAAAGAAAATCTGAAGCAGTTAAAAGATTTGCTTCAGAATATACAAACAAACGATTACACCAGCACAACCGAAATCCTCTCGGGT